>JBCCLY010000299.1:0-5664 GCA_039026655.1 Cyanobacteria bacterium P01_C01_bin.38
AAGCAAAGCTTAACTGCAATAATACTTGCAATTTTTGTTGATAAATGACTACGACTCATTAAATGCTCCTAGCAGAATTATTGGTTCTTTATTATAAAGGCATGGAGCATTAAATAGTTGGAAATTGGGAATTGGGCATTGGTAATTGGGCATTGGTAATTGGTAATTGTTAATTGATAATTGTTCACTATTCCCTATTCCCCGTTCCCTATTCCCTACTCCCTACTCCCTACTCCCTATTCCCTATTTCCTCTTAATCCCATCTACTAAAGAACCAAATATTCTATTCTTCAACTTGCCCTTGACGATGAATATTTAGGATATCGCTCATTTTTTTGATTTGATTAAAGACTTGTTCTAATTGTTTTTTATCAGATACTTCTATTCCTAAATCTATTAATGCAGGTTGATTGATGGCGGTTTTTACATTAGCATGAGAGACGTTAATGCCTTGGTCGCTTAATCGAGATAAAATATCTTTGAAAACTCCAACGCGATCTAATGCTTCAATCTGTACGTTGACGCTGTAACTTTGACGATGCTTGATTTCTTCGCTGTTATTCCAGTTAACAGGTACTAATCTTTCGCAACTCGTGTTTTTTAAGTTATGACATCCTTGACGATGGATCGAAATTCCTCTACCTCTGGTAACTATACCAATAATGGGTTCTCCTGGAATGGGAGTACAGCAACCTGCAATATGATGCATTAATCCTTCTACACCAATAATTGGCGAATCGCTTTTGCTATTAGTGTTTCCTTCTCGTAATTCTTTTGGTGTTGAGGTTGGTAAATTAGAAACAACTTCCTCCGAATCTGTATCTATTAGGGGTTGTTGTTCTTTAACTATTTCTCTCCACCGATTTAATACTAAGTTTAAGGTAATTTCACCGTAACCTAAAGCAGCCAGCAAGTCTTCAACGCTATGGTAGTTACATTTATCTGCTACTGCTTGCATTGGTTCGGATTTGAGTAAGCTTTCAAAACCGGGTTTACCTAAATCTTTTTCTAATAATTCTTTACCCCTGGCAATGTTTTCTTCTCTACGGGAACGCTTATACCATTGCTTGATGCGATTTTTGGCTGCTGAAGTTGCGGCAAAGTTCAACCAGTCTAAGCTGGGATGACTGTTTTTCTGAGTTACAATCTCAACGATATCACCATTGTCTAAGTTGGTGGAAAGCGGTACCATTCTGCCGTTGACTTTGGCTCCAGCGCAATGGTTGCCAACTTCAGTATGAATGCGATAGGCAAAATCCACGGTGGTAGAATTCGGACTCAAAGCTACTAAATCTCCTTTGGGAGTGAAAACATAAATATCGTCTTCAAAAAGATTATCTTTGATGCTTTCTAAATATTCTTGAGCGTCTTTGAGGTCGTTTTGCCATTCTAATAATTGACGCAGCCAGGTAAATTTCTCATCTGCTGCGGTCATTTGGGTATTATGAGAACCACCAGTTTCCTTGTATATCCAATGGGCTGCTATGCCATACTCGGCAATACGATGCATTTCTAAGGTACGAATTTGCACTTCCATTGGACGGCCCCAAGGACCAATTACGCCAGTGTGCAATGATTGATAGCGGTTGGGTTTGGGTAGTCCTATATAATCTTTGAATCTACCAGGAATCGGACGAAAAGAATCGTGAACCAACGCTAAAGCGCGATAGCATTCTTCATTCGTCTTTACAATAATCCGCAGCGCCGCTAAATCGAAAATTTCGTGGAATTCTTTATTTTGACGCTGCATCTTTTGATATATACTATACAGATGCTTGGGACGACCTGATAAATCCTTGCAGTCAATTCCAGCTTCTTTTAAACGAGAGCGCAAAGTTTTAGTTACCTTGGTTAATCTTTCTTCCCTGGCTGTTCTTTTATCGGCAACTAACTGCTGTATTTGACGGTAAGAGTCGGTTTCAAGATACTTAAAAGCTAAATCTTCTAATTCCCATTTAACGTGCCAAATACCCAAACGATTGGCCAAAGGAGCAAAGATTTCTCTAGTTTCTAAAGCTTTAGCGCGGCGCTTGTGTTCTGGCATTGCTTGCAGCGTCCGCATATTGTGCAACCGATCCGCCAATTTTACAACGATGACGCGGATATCCTGCGCCATAGCCAGAAACATTCGGCGAAAGTTCTCTGCTTGACTTTCTGTTTTACTTTTAAAATTAATTTTAGAAAGCTTAGTTACCCCTTCAACCAAGCGTCTTACTTCTTCCCCAAACAGTTCATCTATTTGCTCAATTGTAACTTCTGTATCCTCAACTACATCATGCAAAAATCCAGCTGCTATCATAACAGGGCTGCCTCCTAAATCCCTGAGTATTCCTGCAACAGCAACGGGATGACAAATGTATGGTTCCCCAGACTTACGCATCTGTCCTTCATGAAGATTATAAGCAAATTTGAATGCCCTACTAATTAAATCTTTATCGGCATAATCTGAGTCCGAATCTTGATTTATTTTGTTTTGAGCGGATGTTGAATCCAAACAATCTTCTAACCATTGAGGAAGAGGAATATTAAATTTAGAATCTACAACTGTAGTGTTCATGTATGAGCCGAGGGGTTTACTATCTAAGAAGGTTGGACGACGCAAACGACATTGCTGTCTTTGCGATGCTGCTTTCATTGTTAAAGATAAATTAGCTAATTTCAAAGGTTTGTTTTCAACTAGTAATGTTTTTTTCATCGAGTAAGTGTTCCGCATGATAATCGTTGTAAAAGGGTAACGGCGAATAAAGCCTCATCGCTCTGCTTGAGGCGGCTGTGAAAAAATTAATTTTTTTAAAGATTAAATTATTGTATGAGATAAAATTCTTGACATTAATACTATCTCAATAATCATTCTTATGTCTCTCAACAAGCAGAAATATCGTGTATTTAAAACCTTATTGCAGCAATTGCATACCGATATCTCTTCTAATCTAATCAATGCTTCCGAACTGCGCCAGAATATGACATCTTTGCAAAGCTTTTTCCGTACTGATATCGTACCTTTGACCGCTCAATATCCCACAGAGCAGTCTTATCAGACCGAAATGAGCAAGCAGTTACGGTTATTACAAATAGATATAATGTTTTTTCAAGGAGCGCGACAAGCTACCACTATTAAAGGCAGAATAGATGCTCTGTGCGAACGTTTAATAACCCTGATTAGATACTGCGATGCCATTCTTAAGATGGATAAAGTAGCAGATGATGAATGAAAACTTGATGGTTGAAAGCTTTAAAAAATAAAAAACAACCAATAACACTTTCTTGCAGCTTATTTTCCTTTGCAAAAAGAAAACTGCTGTAAAAGTTTAGTATTGGCTTCCATATTTTTTCAGCACTTCTACTTGTAGAGTGATGTTTAGCTTTCAAGTTGATATTAACATTTTTCCTCGATATTTTGGTAAATACGTCATACTCATATAGAAGTATTTTTAATTATGGTCTTGAGAATTAGTTGTCGCTGGGTTATTTCTGCCGAATTAAGTAAAAAGGATTAGATGAAGCCGCTATTAAATTGTTTTTTACGATTTGACGTTCAGTACAGACCAACCAATTTATATAAGTAAAATAGTTTTCGTTTTATTCACGCAAGTGTAGTTGATAATACCACTATTAGATTTACATAAGTCGATTGCTTGAAGTAACAAGCTTTATAAAGCAAATCTGGTAAAGTATAAAAAATTTTAATCAACAAAGGAAACCGAAAACCGGAACAGAGAAACAATAGTAGCATGAATTTTGATTTGCTACAGAAGCGCAATAAGCCTTTTTTTACAGCTAATAACTAATAGAGCCAATTAATAACTATGAGTGAAGTTTTATTATCGATTGAAAACCTCCGTGTCGGTTACGCAACGAGCGGCACGGAAGAGGAAACATGGGCGGTTGATGATGTATCTTTCACTTTGCAACCGGGGGAGCGAATGGGATTGGTAGGAGAATCTGGTTGCGGTAAATCCACTTTGGGACGTGCTGCGATGCGATTGCTACCCAATTCTACACGCATAGAAGGGCAGGTAATGTTTCAAGGACGAACTGTATTCGATATGACAGCCGAACAACTGCGTAAATTTCGCGGGGAAGCGGTAGCATTAATCTTCCAAGATCCGATGACGCGCTTAGATCCGCTAATGACAATCGGCAATCACTGTCTGGAAACTCTCAAAGCCCATTCACCTCAACTTTCCAACTTACAGGCAAAAGAAAAAGCCATTGCTACTTTGCAAAAAGTAAATATTCCCCCCGAAAGATGGAGTCAATATCCCCACGAATTCAGCGGTGGAATGCGTCAGAGAGTTGCAATCGCTTTAGCTTTATTATTAAATCCTAAATTAATTGTTGCCGACGAACCCACAACCAGTCTAGATGTCACCGTTTCCGCCCAAATTTTGCAAGAATTAACCAGATTGTGCGCCGAAGAAAACATGGGATTGCTGTTGATATCCCATGATTTAGCAATGGTTGCCGAATATTGCGATCGGATTGGGGTAATGTTCCAAGGAAAGATGGTAGAAACTGGTTTATCCAAGGAAGTATTTCAAAATCCGCAGCACGAATATACCCGCTCGTTGTTGCAGGCAGCATTGCACATACAAACATTTTCTGAAGACGATAACGCAGATACAGCAGAAGAATTATCAACCAGTCTCAACAAAAACTCATCTAATGTCACGCCATTGTTAGCAATAAAACAACTAAAGCAGCACTATACTATCGAACCCAACTTTATAGAAAGAATATTTAAAGGGCAAGGGAAAACCATCAAAGCAGTAGATGGGATCGATTTAGAACTATATCAAGGAGAAATTCTCGGTTTAGTTGGCGAATCCGGTTGTGGAAAGAGTACCTTATCGCGGACAATATTACAATTAATTCGTCCCACCGGCGGGAAAGTTGAATTTTTGGGTAAAGAATTAACCAGTTTGTCGCGCAAGCAAGTACGCTCCGAAAGACGACAAATGCAAATGATATTTCAAGACCCCCACGCCTGCTTAAATCCTACAATGACAGTGGGACAAAATATAGCCGATCCGTTAATTATTCATGGTATCGCCGATGCAGGTACAGCAAAAGAGCAAGTATTGTGGATGCTCGATAAAGTCGGCTTAAACCCATCAGAAATGTACTATCAAAGGTATCCCTCAGACTTATCCGGCGGGCAACAGCAAAGAGTGGCGATCGCCCGTGCATTAATAACTCGTCCAAAACTAGTAATTTGTGACGAGCCTGTAAGTATGTTAGATGCCAGCGTACAGTCGCAAGTTTTAGACTTGATGCTGGAATTAAAAGAAGAATTTGAATTAACCTACTTATTCATCACCCACGACTTATGGTTAGCAAGATTTTTATGCGACAGAATCGCCGTAATGAACGGTGGTAAAATCGTCGAATTAGGAGCAACACAAGAAATTTTCAGCAACCCCCAGCATGAGTATACAAAAACTTTGCTCGCCGCCGCACCGTTGTTAGCAAGAGTTTAATTGAGTTAGGAGTTAGGAGTTAGGAGTTAGGCAACGGATGGAGTTAGGCAACGGATGGAGTTAGGAAACGGATGGAGTTGGGAAACGGATGGAGTTAGGCAACGGATGGAGTTAGGCAACGGATGGAGTTGGGAAACGGATGGAGTTAGGCAACGGATGGAGTTAGGCAACGGATGGAGTTAGG
>JBCCLY010000300.1:0-5661 GCA_039026655.1 Cyanobacteria bacterium P01_C01_bin.38
AAAGCTTCCTGCATCAGCATTACCATCAAATAACCGTCGCTGTATCCCATCGCTTTCAGGGTTGCGTATTCTGGAAGATGTTCTGATACGTCGGAATAAAGTATTTGATATACGATTACAATTCCGACAATGAAACCAACAACTACACCAATACCGAATATGAATCCAATCCCTTGATTTCCCCAATAATCTTTTTCTGTTTGAGCAAATTCTTGTGGTGTGAGTACTCTGACATCTAATGGTAAATTAGCTTTGAGTTGAGACTGAATTTTCTCTACGTCTGCTTTTGGTTTTAATTTAATTAAGCCTACTTCTATTTCCCAAGGTTGACGGTTAGGGAATAGTTTTAAAAAGGTTGAATCGCTAGTCAAAATATTTCCGTCTGCTGCAAAGGAAGCACCCATTTTAAATAAACCAACTGCTTTGATAGTTTGGTCGTTGACTAAAGTTTCTACAGTGCCTTTTTGCTGAATTAAATCTGATATTGGTCCATATTCCGGACGAGATGCGCGGTCAAATATAACGTTATCCAGCATCTTTAATCTATCAATATTTTGATTAACTTCCGGATAGTCAAATGGTGGATTTATCGGGTCAATCCCCCATACTAATATTGCTCTATTAACGCGAGTTTCAGGATTCCGCCATTCTGCTGTATTAATATACAAAGGACGGACAGATTCTACACCCTTATAGGCTAAAGTTTGCTGTAATCTTTCTCTGGGAAAGCTTTTAACTGAAAACAAACTTTGAAACTGAGGATTAATTAAAACTAAGTCAGCTTGCAATGTTTGATGGGGTTTAGTTGCGCTATCAAATAATGCATCTAATAATCCTAGTTGTACAAACATCAACATATCGGCAAAAGCAATTCCTGCTAAAGCAATTGCAAGCCGCGTTTTCTCTTTTTTTAATTGCAGCCAAGCTAATGGAGTACGACGAAATAGTTTAGGTAACATGATTTCAGGTCAAAGGTTAAAAGTTAAAGGTTAAAGGTGTTAAATTAGGAGCATCCCTGCGGGTGCAAATTTATTTTTTGTAGTGCGTTAACGCACTACCAAATTGTATTTTTTTACAAAATCGGGATGCTCCCGTTAAATTAGAAGTTATCAATATAGAATAATTAACTGTTCACTGTTCACTGTCCTTTGGTTCTCTTTTCATTGTCCAAAACCGAACTGGTTCTTCTCCTGTTCTGATAATTTCAAAACCATTTCTTTGATAAAAACGAACTGCTTTTTCTGTTGATGTTTCTAGATAGCAAGGTAAATTTTCTTTGTCTGCTCTTTCTAATATTGGTTGAATTAATAAACTACCTATTCCCTGACTTTGATAATCAGATGATACTCCCAAAACTAATAAATACCAGTGAGGTTGATTCATATCCTGTTTGTGGTATTTTTCAAATAACGAAAACACGGACAGTAATTTTTTAAAATTGCCAAATCCAATCTGAAAGGGAATTTTATAAAATCCTAATTGCAGTAGTTTAAAGAAATTCAGAGGATATTTTCCTGGTGGAATCCAAGCTGCTATACCTTTTATTTCTGGTGTTGTGTAGATATGGTTAAATGGTTGAGCATAGCGCAGGTTTATTTCTGAAAATTCACGACATACTTTTTCTCTTTTATCAATTGCTTGAGGGAGAATATATTGTAAAAGTGGGTCTTTACTAAACGCATCAACTAGAGTTTCTGTTGCTTTTGTAATTTGCGTTTCTTCTAAACGAATAATTTTTGTATTCATGATATTTTGTAATTCTATATTCTGACTAATAACTAACAACTATCCACTAACCACTTAGCAGTTAGAAATGTAGTGAGAGCGAAATGCTCTCTTTTTCTGTCACTAACCTAATATCACTGGCAAGCTTTTATACATATGTAATCCTGGTCTTACCTGTATCTCAAGCTCTGATGAGTCAAGGGCTAAACGTAGATTGGGATTTCGCTTCAATAGTTGAGTAATAGCAATTTTCGTCTCCATTCGCGCTAGTTGCGCTCCTAAACAGGAATGTATTCCACTCCCAAAACTGAGGTGCTTGTTGGGGGAACGAGTAATATTAAATACCTCTGGATTTTTAAACACGGCTGGGTCGTGATTGGCTGCACCTAAAAGCGGGAAAACCGTCGCACCTTTGGGAATCGTCACTCCATGTAGGGTAATATCTTCTGCTGCATAGTTGGCTTCTGTAGATTGCACGGAACCGCAGAAGCGAAGAATTTCTTCGATTGCTGGCTCGATTAAGTCTGGATTTTCTCGCAATCGCTCTAGCTGTTCTGGATGTTGTAGCAGTGCAAGTACACCATTTGTAATTAACTCTACGGTGGTTTCAAAGCCAGCAGCAATCAGCAAAAACACCATGCTGACGATTTCATCTTCGCTTAAGCTTTCTCCTTGTTCTTCTGCTTGAATCAGTCCAGTGAGGATGTCTTCACCAGGGTTATCTCGCTTACGCTCTATCAGCTTGCGTAAAAATTTAGATAAGTGCGGTATGTCCCAGAACATCGTGCGAAAGATTCTCCAGCCTGAGAAACCATCCATTATCGCTTCAATACCCTTGTAAAGTTCGGACATGTCTTCATCAGCTACACCCACCATTTCTTGAATAACGGTGACGGGAATAGGAAGCGCGTAGGCTTTTTTGAGGTCAATAGTATCTAATCGCATCTCTTTGTCGAGTAGTTCGTTAGTTAACTGCTCAATTCGGGTACTTATTTTAGCAAGTGACTTGCGCGTAAATGCCTGATGTACCAAACTACGTAGACGCTTATGGTCTGGTTCGTCTTGGTACAGCATATTTTGTGCCATTAGTTCAACCGACTTTGGCACAGAAATGAATGAGGGAAGCGGTAAGGGAATAATTGACTTGCTACCACCCGTAATAGTGGTACGATCGCGAATAAATCTTGGGTCTTTCAACATCATCATACAGTCTTCATAGCGTGAGAGAATGTAGGAATTTGGAATGATGAATTTCCCACGAAACACTGGTGATTCTTCTCGCAGCCATTTATAGTATTCGTACTTGTTTTGAGCAAACTCTTTAGAGTCTAAATCGGGAGGAATTTGTAGTTTGCGATTTGTTTGTTTAGTTAGCATGATTTTTTTGTACTGCGAATAAAGATAGAGGGTTGTTGTTTCAATTTGGCTTAGATTGCTTATCCCATAGGGATATGAGTTTATGTGTCTCCGAAAAAATCGTTTCTTAAATTTAAAAATATTTTGATACTTATTATTACTATTTATTATGCGTAAAAATACTTAGATAGATCATATATCAAACATTCGTTATAAATTAATCTAATCGAAATCATAATTTAATCTCCGTTTGTACCTGTAAATTAGTTAATCCCGTTACCTTTTTACTATCGTCTGGGTTTAAACGAATTTTGACATCAACTACACGTCTATCTAAGTTTTCTCCGGGTTCGTTACTGAAGACATTTTGTCTGTTAATTTGTAAGCCAATTTGAGCAATTTCTCCCTGTAATTCACCAGAAAAAGCTTGTCCTCTAATTAATGCTTTTTGTCCCAACTTAACTTTCTTGATATCGGTTTGATATACTTCTGCTACCACCATCATTTGCTGAGTTTTTCCGATTTCAGCAATACCTTGACTCGATATTTGTTCTCCTTCTCGGGTATGAATTTTAAGGATTTGTCCCGCTATCGGTGCGCGAATGTAAGATTGTTCTAAGTTGGTTGTGGCTTGTTTTAAAGCTGCTTTGGCGTTATCTACTTCAGTTTTTGCTGCTCGAATATCTACCGGACGAATTTCTGAAATTTGATTTAAAGTCGCTTCAGCTTCTTTAATTTGCTCGCTTCCCGATGACTGGATACGATTTAAATTTGCTCTTGCTTCCGAAATTTCCTGCTGTCGAGATGATTCGATACGATTAAGATTTGCTCTTGCTTCGTTAAGCTGCTGTTTTGCTGTTTGTAATGTTAAGCGTTTGTTATCTATTAAGGAATTAGAAACTGCACCATTACGAAACAACCTTTGATAGCGTTCATATTCAACATTGGCATTATCAACTTCTGCTTGCATTTTTGCTACAGTTGCGTTTTGTGCTGCTATTTCTGTACTTTTCTCAGCTTGTAAACGGGAAATAGTTGCTTGTTGTGCTGCTACTTGATTTATTTTTTCCGATCTTAAACGAGCAATTTTAGCTTCTTGAGCCTTAATTTCTCCGGTTTTAGCTCCTGCTTCCACCTGTGCTAATTTTGCGATTCCCATTCGTACTTGTTCTTTCGCTTGTAGTAGAGCATCCTGTAATGTTTTTTGAGAATCTAAAATCGCAATTACGTCTCCTGCTTTTACTTTGTCTCCTTCTTGAACTAATAATTTTGTAACGCGATCGCCATCTAAACTTAAAGGAGCAGATAAATTAATTACTTCTCCTTGGGGTTCCAATCTTCCTAAAGCAGTGACCTTTTTAACAACAGGAGGAGCTTCAAATACTGGTGGTTCTGATGAAGTCAGCAAACCAGTTTGAGAGATTCCATAAAAGGCTATTGCTCCGGTTACTACAGTAGCAGCAGCTATCACACCAATTAATTTATGAGAAGGTTTTGAAATTATTTGCATAGTTAATTACCCATTACCTATTACCTACTACCTATTACCCATTACCTATTCCCAATTAGCCAAATAACCACTCACCATTTGCACCAATAACTCTCCTTGTTCTTCATAAGAAACCATTTCACCTTCGCACATTCGTACGCAAATCAAGCCATTAAGAAAATTAACTACAAAATCAGCAACTGCTTTATCTTCAAGTTCTAAATAATTTAATAATTCTTCTCTTGATTTCTGCGCTACTTTCTTTAAAATATCATTATTTAAAACTTCGCTTTTCCCTTGCTGTTGATAAAAGTCACTCCAAAGCAAAAATTGACTAATAAAATATTCTTCATTTTTTTCCACAAAACTAACCACTGCTCTGATTCTTTCTGGTACATATTTTATGTTTCCAGCTTCTGCTAAAAAATTGATTATGTCTTGCTGAGACTGTTCTTCTATAAGTTGTAAAAATAAAGCTTCTTTATTAGGAAAATAATGATATAAAGTTCCTGTTGAAACACCCAAATATTTTGCAATTTCGCGCATGGTTACGGAAGCATAACCTCTCTGAGCAAACAAATCAAAGCTTTTCCATAGTAGTTCTTTCCTGTACTTTTCGTGGTCTACAATTTTCGGCATTCAGTCTACTTTTTATATCGAACGTTAGTTATAATATAGTCGATTGCATGGTTTGTGGCAATAGTTATTTATTGCTGATTTTAAATATATTCAAAGTGTAAAAAATAGCCAGTAACTACAGGGTATCTGGATTAATCCCCATCTGTCGAAGTTTTTCAGCTAGTTGTGCGGCTTTTTGCTCAGCACTCGAAGCACGTTGTTCGGCATTGGAAGCACGTTGTTCGGCACTGGAAGCACGCTCGTCTCCTGTCGGTAAAATTGAGCCATCTTGGTAGCACCAACGTAACCAAGAATCTTGTCTTGCTTCAAATTCTCCTTCCCACAAAGTCAAACCTAACCCGACTTGTTCTAGCCAGGTTTCTGAAGTTTGGTAATAGCGCATTCCTCGTAATTCATAAATACGCAAAATTTCTTCGCTAAGTTGATTGGTGGGGTCATATACGATATAGTAG
>JBCCLY010000301.1:0-5639 GCA_039026655.1 Cyanobacteria bacterium P01_C01_bin.38
AGTAAATTTACACCTTTTGAAGATAATAACTGTAAGGATTTTTCATAATCATTACATTTATAGGAAGCTACAGCATCTTTAACAACGGTAACTTTATATCCTTTGTTTATGGCATTTTCTGAAGTTACTTTAATGCAATAATCTGTTGCTAAACCAACTAAATAAAGATGATTGATTGAATTACTCTCCAGAAATTTAACAAACTCACTACAAGATAATGAATTTTTATTACCTTTAGTAAAAATATTATCGCCGTATATTTTGAGACGATTATCTAATTCTGCTCCTGGAGTTCCCCTTTTTACTGAATTCCCAGTTAGTAATTTAACGATGGGATTAGACCATTCTGTTTTTAAGTAAACAATCTTCTTTTTATCTTTTACAAATTTTTCGCTGAGATTATTAACAATTGGGATTAATTTATCAACTTGAGAAGTACAAGCATGAGCTTTACCACTGTTTAATGTAAAGTCGTTTTGTAAATCGATTACGACTAATGCAGATTTTTCACTCATTGATAATTCCGTAGTATGAAGAAATTTTGTTGATGCTTGGTTAGAAGATATTTAGAAAATTCAGAATCATTCTTCAACCATACCGTTATCTTACCAATCATCTCCCCCACCATCTCCATCACTTTCTCCACCACCGAAATCGCTGCTTTCATCGCTACTACTATCATCGCTACTGTAATCGGTAGTATCTTCAGCTTCATAACTGCTGTACTCAGTTGTATCATCACAATCATAGCTACTGTAATCACTGCTATCGTCATAATCAAAACTGTTGAAGTCGCTGCTATCATCACAACTATCAAAACTGAAACTATGAACATGGTGGGTGGTGTTATGGTTTCGGTGGTGTTTAATTTTGTGTATTGAACTATGACTTGAAGGACGAGACAATTGAGGAATCATTTCATCTATAGTAGTAGCGTAATCGCAGCATTGACATTGTTTCCAGGTACGACGGGTTCCCGATGAGTATTGAGTTGCTCGTTTAATGGTTTCTGTACGTATTTTAGTAACTGTAAATTCTTCACAGGTAGGACAACTTAATCTGCTAATTTTTTACATTCAGAGAATAATATTTTTGCGTTTAGTATAATTTTTGCAAAGCTGTTTTATATAAGGTTTTTAGTATGGTTTATTAACAGATAAAACACGGCCAATCTTAACCGTATAATTACAGTATTTAATTAACACATTGACTCTTCAACTATTGGATTATCAGGTGTTGCTGAATTCGGGTATGAATTTAAATGTAGAGACGCGTTAGCGTTCCCAGGTCGCGTGCGGCTCAGCGTGCCCGATAGGGCATTATATCGCGTCTCTACAAGGGTTTCGATTATGCGATAAATTAAATTCATACATCAAATCTGCAACGCCAATGATTAGATACTGTAATCAAATCAAAATCCACCAAAATCACTACTACCACAATCACCACCTCCAATGCTTCCTCCATCGTAACTACCACAATCGGAACTAGAGCTTCCAGCATCGGAACTATAGGAGCTTCCCGAATCAGAATTATAGGAACTATCAATAGCACCATAAATACTGTTGTCGTAATTGTAATTACTAGAATTCCTCGAAGAATTATTTCTTCTATAAGACTGGGAGTTATTTGATGATGAACTGGAATTACTCGGAAATATATTATTAGAAGAGCTGTTGCGATTGCCAGACTGATGTGATGGAAATAGAACTAGTACTATCAAGCCAATAAATATTAACGCAAAAATCATTTCCATAATCTTGAAGTAAATTTCTCAAATTTAGTATCTACAGCGGATTTCATCTTAATGAGGTACAGAGCATATCGTGATAAGGGAGTAGGGAGTAGGGAGTAGGGAGTAGAAGAATGTACCTCATTTAACTGCAAAGTGCTGTATATATATATCTGAGAATTTGAGAAAAATTACGAAACAATTTGGTAATGGGTAATGGGTAATAGGTAATAGCCATTGTTTTCGGTTTACCAATCATCTCCACCACCATCTCCATCACTTTCACCACCTCCAAAGTCGCTATCATCATCGCTACTGTAGTCATCGTTACTATCATCGCTACTGTAATCATCACTACTGTAGTCATCGCTACTGTAATCACTACTGTAATTGTTATCGTATCTACTGCAATTATTATCGTAGCTACTGTCATAACTGCTGTAATAGTTGCTATAACTATTACCCCTACTTGAATAGCGCCTTGAATAGTTAGAGTCAGAGTCAGAGTCGTCAAACAATTTTGCTAAGGCTTGAAATATAAAACCACATAATACCAAACCAAATAATATCCCTAAAGAGGAATTGAAAATGTTTGTATCTGTTGATTGGGAATTATCTTCATATTCAGATTCTGAATCGTTTCGAGGATAATTAATTTCAATATCCGTACTCAATTCGTTAATTAATGCTTTTGTACCCGCTAATATTCCTGCTTCAAATTCTCCTTTTTTAAATTGCGGTGTTACCTGCTGACGGATAATACTACTAACTTTGGCATTTGGTAATTCGTTTGTAATTCCAGTTCCCGTCTCAATTTCAGTACGGCGATCGCCCTTTGAAACCAGAAACAAAATTCCGTTATTTTGACCTTTTTTACCGATACCCCAAGTGTTAAATAACTTGGTAGTAAATGCTTTAGGTGTGGATTCCGGTTTAGTAGTCGGTACCGTTACAACAGCAATTTCCGTACCGTTTTCTTTCTCTAACTGAGAAATCATTTGATTAAGTTGAGTTTCTGCTTGAGGAGAAATCATATCAACCATATCTGTTACCCATCCACCGTTTTGCTGACGGGGATTTGGAACTTCGTTTACTGTTAGAGCGTAGCTGGGAATATTTGCAAGAATTAAGGTAATAACTAAACTAACTGCAAATATAATTAACCTTTGGCGACGAAAAAGTTGTCTTTGCATAGTAAAATAAACAATTATTCAATTAATTCCAATTATTTTGTAGTAAGGATTTCTTCCCCCACCACAGTTACAACTCGAAACGAAACCTTTTTACTTGTCAAAACTAATGTAATAACTGAATTTCAAACCTACCGACATCACCACCACAACCAGCAACCATAAGTATTAACGCAAAAAAGATTTCCATAATTTTGAAATAAATTTCTCAAATTTGGCATCTTTGAATTTGTCATATATATATATCTAAGAAATCCGCAAAAATTATGAAAAACAGTTATCAGTTACCAGCGAACAATTTTAAATTGATAACTCCCAACTCCTAACTCCTAACTCCTAACTATTCCCCATGCCCAATCCCCAATCCCCAATCCCCCATGCCCATTGCCATTATTTATCTATACATAGAGAAATTTCAATCAACAACCATTACCCTAAAGCTGTAAAATTTTTGTTATATACAAAGCTGCATTTACAATTTTTTCGTATATTTAGGTTATCGGCATGACTGCAACTACACCAAAAGCTACATCTGCTCCCAAGTTTTGTGAAGGTATTCAATACTTCGGGGAAGCTCTACCGGATTTTGATAAATACGCCTCAGAAAGCGCGATTCCAGAAGGTAAAACCGCTATTAGCGATACTCAAGATACAGCGGCTATTTACCAAACTTTACTTTATGCCGATGCTTTACGTTATTTAACATTACAGGTAACAGGAACTAAAGCTTCGGGGCATCCAGGGGGTTTTGCATCTCAAGCGGAAGCTTATGCTGCTTTAGTCATGCTGGGTTACAAGAATATTCTTACTGAAGTCGGACATCATGCCCCTGGATTCTATAGTGCCATGTTTCTCGACCGTTCTCTAGAGGACATGGATATTACTACGGTGCAGCAGTTACGGGAACGTTTCCGGGAGACACACGGATTGCTCGGACACCTTTCGGGGATGATTCCCGGTATTCTCGCACCTGCGGGACCTTTAGGTCAAGGTCAGCATTTTGCAATGGCTGCGGCTTATTTGAATCGCGATAAATTATTCCCCTTTACCGTTGGTGATGGAGGTTTGGGGGAACCTTATATTATGAGTTCGATCGCGCATTTTAATACGGCTTTTCCTCAAGTTACTAATTTCCTGCCGGTGTTGGTATGGAATGGTTATTCCCAGGAGCATCACAGTATGGTTTCTTTGAAAACCAACTCGGAAATGGGAAATTACTGGGTTGGTAATGGTTTTAAGGAAGTTGTTTTAGTTGATGCAAAAGACTTTGATGATAAAAATCAGCCAGGAGATTATGTAGATAGTACCGAATTTTCCTTTGAGAGAAGGTTGCAGTTTACCAAAGCTGTATTGGAAGGAGTTGATAAAGCAGCCAAGTCAGCATTGAGTGGTAAATTAACTGTATTTATCATTAAACAGCTTAAAGGTTCAGGAGTTCACGCCACTGGTTCAAAATCCCACAACCTTTATCCCAAGGATACTTTAGATGCTCCTCACATGATAGAAGCATTGAAGAAACGCGCTCTACCTGTAGAAGCTTGGGAATTAGTGCGAAATAATTGCGATCGCGCTGGTGGTGGTCCTGCTGGAAAGACTGCTGTGACTGAGTTTGAGCTAGAATTACCAGAAATCAGTCAATTACCTTTAGAAGAGTTTACAGTAGGTGGAGAAGCGAAGGTTTCTACTACCGCGATGGGTGCTTTAGTTGGTAAAGTTGGACAAGCCGACAAAAACTTCTTAGTTACCAACGCTGACGGAAACGCGGCATCGGGTATTGGCAATATCAACCAAGCTTTAAAAATTATCCATCCGACACAAGATGATGATTATAACCAAGCACCGCAGGGACAAGTTTATGAACCCTTGAGCGAAGACGCTTGTGCAGGTTTAGCTGCCGGTTTATGCTTAATGGGAGGACGCAGTTTGTGGTGTTCCTACGAATCTTTCGCCATCAACGGTTTACCAATTTGGCAAACTGTAACTCAAGCAATGGCAGAATTACGCCGCGCTACACCTTCCACAATCACCTTATTTACAGCCGGTGCATTAGAGCAAGGGCGCAACGGATGGACACACCAACGCCCGGAAATCGAAGCTTACTTTGCTTCCATGATGCGTAACGGCAATATTTTCCCACTATTCCCCACCGATGCCAACAGCATTCAAGCTTGTTACGAATGGGCTTTGACTACCAAAAATAAAGGAATTGTCATCACCGCAAGTAAATCACCGTTACCGATTCGTACCACCTTTGAACAAACCCGACAAGCTTTGAAAGACGGTGCAATAACCTTGCAAGAAACCGATGGCAGTAAGAAAGTTGTATTTGCCGTTATTGGCGATATGATGTTAAAGCCAGTTTACGAAGCAGCCGAAAATCTGCAAAAAGAAGGCATTGGCGTAAGAATCGTTTCCGTAATTAACCCCCGTCGCCTATATCGTCCCGAAGATACAGCTTGGGATACTTGTTCTCATGCAGACGGTGATTTTATCTCGGATGCCAAATTTGCCGAATTATTCGATGGAGATGCCTTAATTGGTGCTACCGGCGGCGCTCCAGCGATGTTAGAACCAGTGATGCTACGGAGTAATAGTAAGCGAGATACCCTGTCATGGAGACGAGGAGAAACCACATCCAGCGCCGGTGAATTGATGGGCTTTAATAATTTGACAGCAGAAGCATTGAAAGAAAAAGCAATGAAATTGGTTAAATAAAA
>JBCCLY010000302.1:0-5627 GCA_039026655.1 Cyanobacteria bacterium P01_C01_bin.38
AAATAAAAGCCCATATAAAAAATCCTGCAATTAATTAGCCGTTTTAAAGGGTTTGTAGTTGGCGATTTATCGCTCTGAGGACTAAAGTCCCAACTACGAAACCGTCAATTTTTTACGGGACAGATTACTAGCGATCTGTCCTGTTAATCTTGATGGCTAAAAGTTTTTAAGTAGGTGGGCATAAATAAACCTCACTATGTAACAGAATGTGAACGCGATTTAAAGCCTTGCGATTGCTTCGTTTCACTTCGTTCCACTCGCAATGACGTAGTTATAATTTTTTCCACCCACCTACTTAGCAGTAACATCTTTACCTTGTGATGCTACATATTTGGCGCTAAAGCGCAACTACGAACCCGTCAATTTTTTATGAGACAGATTACTAGCGATTACTTCTAAACCACTTCACAATACCATCAGCAAGAGTTCGTGTTAACTTTTTCTGCTGCTTGGGATTAATTACCCATTCAAACTCTTCGGGGTTACTCATAAAACCCAACTCCAATAGTAATGATGGTGCAGCTTCGGGACGAGTCAGTGCTAAATTGTTCCAAAAAACTCCATAAGAAGGTCTATCTAATTTTTCAACTAAATAGTTATGTAGATATATCGCCAAACTATGAGCTTGAGGATGATACCAAAACATTCCTATGCCCTTAGTATTTTCTGCATCACCGTAATCGGGGAGGGCATTGTAATGAACTGACAGCGCTAAGGTAGGTTCTTCCCGTGCAATTATTTTCTGGCGATCGCCCAAAGATACAAATTTATCCTCTTCCCGCGTCATCACCACCGTAGCGCCTTTTTTAACCAATTCTTCTCGTAACAGCTTGGATACAGTTAAATTTACATCTTTTTCTGGTAAACCCGTCGGGCCAACAGCTCCCAATTCTTTTCCACCATGCCCAGGATCTATCAAAATCTTGACTCCAGATAAAGGTTTGCGTCTGCTGCGACGTAATTCGGGAGGATGTCGTAATTTTAACTTTAAAGTTGTTCCCTCATAGCCTAACTTGTATCCCCACTGTTGATCTTTTTTCAGATTAAAAATATATTGGACTGCCGTTGAAGTTCCTCCTGGAGATGGAGGTATTTGTTGCCAATCCATGCGCGATACAAACGGATTGTCATTAAATGGAATAGTATCCGTTTGAGCAGTGGTATTGTGCAGCGTCAAAGTAAATTTATCTGACTCCTGCTTGACGGTTACGGGGACGGGAGTTTGCAAGGGAAAACTGACAGAAGTTGCATCATCAGATTGACTCGAAGCAACACTGCGAATAATTGTACTAGGAACAATCGCCGACGGCAAAGCAACAGTTTCCGAACTTTTAATCCAAGCTCCATAGTCCAAACGCAACCACTCGCCAGTTTTTCCCGTTACAGCCGAACGCGTACCCTTGGGCAATGGGGTTAGTCTAGAATAGTTAGTAGACGGGCCAGTGCGAGCCACGCCAAACTCAGCATTTACTTCCACAACCGGCAAATTGCTCGGTTCTAGAACGCTTATTTTTCCAGGGGCTTTTTGAGTTATTGTTTCGCCATTGAGCGTTAGTTGATATTCTGGTGTTGCTTCCACCGTAGCTTCGGCTGTGGTGCAACCAGAATATTCGCTGTTTGTAGCATTTTGGGGTTGATTGGTTCCGGTTAAAGCCGTTAAGTTACTCGGTAACTGCGAGTGCGGTGGTTGTAGGAGAAGAGGAACCCGTTTATTTTCACCCAAATTCACGGATACTGTAGCGCTTGGAGGTGCAATCGCGCTAAAACATATAAGTTCTCCCTGAAGTCGAGCAATATCAACTTTTGGAGTTAGAGAATCTTTCGCGAAGGCTAACCCTAGAGGTACGCTCACAGAGCTACTGGTTCTGGTAACAATAAGCTGAATTTGTTGGTCTTGATGGCGTATTGTAAATGTGTTCTCTCCTATTTGTAGGGGGAAACTGGGTGCAAAATGACCGTCGGCTGACCTAGAGATTGGCTTACCATTTATTAAAACCTGTCCGGTTGGTGGAGCCGTGCCGATGAAAAAGATTTTATCTGAGGTTGTTTTGTGGTTTGTCGGGGGATAAACCACTTTCAGGGGTTGTTCTTGTGCCCAAGCTAAGTTGGGAGTTGCAAGCGTTGCTAATACTACTAATCCTAACAGTGGTTTCACGTCTGTGGTTTACAACAAAATTCTCAACATTACTGTGGCACAATGACGGGATGTAATTTTTAGAAGTTGCTTGAAACTTAAAAATCGTATGACGAAGTTCGTATTTGTTACTGGTGGCGTAGTTTCTAGTATCGGTAAAGGAATTGTAGCAGCTAGTCTGGGACGATTGCTAAAATCGCGTGATT
The DNA here is from genome assembly GCA_039026655.1 of Cyanobacteria bacterium P01_C01_bin.38. GTDB lineage: Bacteria > Cyanobacteriota > Cyanobacteriia > Cyanobacteriales > Nostocaceae > Rivularia. Next base: position 2,341 of record JBCCLY010000302.1, read on the forward strand.
ATTCGGTATCGATTCTAAAACTAGACCCATATATTAATGTTGACCCAGGAACCATGAGTCCTTTTCAACATGGTGAAGTTTTCGTTACTCATGATGGCGCTGAAACCGATTTGGATTTGGGACATTACGAACGCTTCACCGACACTTCTATGTCCCGTCTCAATAGCGTTACGACTGGTTCTATTTACCAATCCGTAATTAACCGAGAGCGCCGTGGCGATTATAACGGCGGTACCGTACAGGTAATTCCTCATATTACTAACGAAATTAAAGACCGCATTACTCGCGTTGCTCAAAATACTAATCCCGACGTAGTAATAACTGAAATTGGCGGAACGGTAGGCGATATTGAATCTCTACCATTTCTAGAAGCAATTCGTCAGTTTCGTAAAGAAGTAGGACGGCAAAACGTGCTGTATATGCACGTGACTTTGATACCGTGGATTGCTTCTGCTGGGGAAATGAAAACCAAACCGACCCAGCATTCTGTTAAAGAATTAAGGTCTATTGGCATTCAACCAGATATACTGGTTTGTCGATGCGACCGTCAACTACCAGAAGGAATAAAAGAAAAACTCTCGGCATTTTGCGACGTACCAGTTGAGTGTGTAATCCCTTGCATCGACGCTAAAAGTATTTACGAAGTACCGTTGATTCTAGAACAAGAAGGATTGGCAACTCAAACGCTTTCCTTGCTGCACATGACTAAGCAGCCACCAGATTTACAGCAGTGGCAGACTTTAGTTAAACGGATGTACAATCCCCAGCATCGCATAGAAATAGCCATAGTAGGTAAATACGTTCAATTAAGCGATGCTTATCTTTCGGTAGTCGAAGCACTCCGTCACGCGGCGATCGCCACTCGTGGAGAATTAAATATACGCTGGATAAATTCGGAAGAATTGGAAACCGAACCACCCGAAATGCACCTCAAGGGAGTAGATGCAATAGTAGTACCGGGAGGTTTTGGTTCTCGCGGAGTCGATGGTAAAATTGCCGCTATCAAATACGCTCGGGAACGGCACATACCATTTCTAGGTTTATGTTTGGGAATGCAATGCTGTGTAATTGAATGGGCAAGAAACGTTGCAAAACTTAAAAATGCTCACAGCGCCGAATTTGACGAAGACAGCGTTAATCCAGTAATTAACCTGCTGCCAGAACAACAGGATGTTGTTGACTTAGGCGGTACAATGCGCTTGGGAGTATATCCTTGTCATATCGTCCCCAATACCCTTGCCTTCAAGCTCTACCGTGAAGATGTTACTTACGAAAGACACCGGCATCGTTATGAATTTAACAACGCTTACCGGAATTTGTTCTTAGAATCTGGCTATTTAATTGGCGGAACTTCCCCCGATGGAAAATTAGTAGAAATAGTCGAACTACCCGAACATCCCTTCTTCATTGCTTGTCAATTTCATCCAGAATTCTTGTCACGCCCCAATACACCACATCCTTTATTTAAGGGTTTAGTAGAAGCAGCTATTGCTTATTCTCGCAAACCTGATGGGTTAACAGCCCCTGCCGCTCAAGTGTTGTGATTCCAGAGTATTTACTCACAACGAGAAGGCGGTGAAGGCTTTATACTCTGAAGGAGTATTGCTAAAAATGTGTAGTCCAAATTTCACGAAGCCCTTAAGGAGAAACTGTGGCGTATTGGGTAAAAATCTACTACGAAAAAAAAGAATATGTAGTTGATTTTGAGCGCGTCACAGCTTTCTGCTGCGAACCTAACGGGCGGGTGACATTTTGGTTGCCAAATAGTGCCATACCCATCGTGATTATCCCCCGCAACAACCAAGAAGACTACCAAAAAATCTTGGAATACATCGAAAAAGTCAACAATTCGGAACCAAATGATACTTACTGGGTAAAAATCTTTTACGAAAGAAACGAATACGTCATCAACCTCAAGTGTATTTCATCATTTTGTCATGAAAAAAACGGTAGGATAACCTTTTGGTTGCCCGACAGCAGCATACCTATAATTATTAACCCCACAAGTAATCCCGAATCCTATGACAAAGTTCTAAATTACATTCATCAAACAACAGGATACACTTTGAAAAGTTAGTTGGTAATTGGTAGTTGGTAGTTGGTAGTTGGTAGTTGGTAATTGGTAGTTGGTAGTTAATTGTTAATTGTTAATTGTTAATTGTTAATTATTTTAACCACTATCCACTATCAACTAACAAATTTTTCAAATGCCAACTTCGCAGCACCTAACATTCCAGCATCATTACCCAATTCCGCCCTAATTATCTGCAAATCTACGCGGGATGTGGGCATTACTCGCCGTTCAATTTCTGCTTTCACTGATGGTAGAAAAAACTCAAAACTCGCACTAATTCCGCCTCCAATTACAACCGCTTCAGGGGTTAGTACGTAAATTAAACTTGTGATGCCAATCCCTAAATCCCTACCATACTCTTGCCAAAACCTCAATGCTTCCCTATTGCCAGTTTTGGCTAAAGCTCCTAATTTCATAGGTTCTTTACCAGTGCGGCGACGAATTGCTATTGCCGAGGTGTGCTGCTCTAAAGATCCTTGATTACCGCTTTTACATTGCGGGCCATCGGGAATCAAATTAATTAAACCTAATTCTCCAGCAGAGCCAAATTTTCCGGTAAACAACTTACCGTCAATAAAAATAGCTCCGCCAACACCAGTACCCAAAGTTAATAAAATAAAATTTTTGTAATAACGCCCAGCACCCAACCAAGCTTCTCCCAAACCAGCGCAATTTGCATCGTTATCGATAATTGTAGGCTTGCCGGTTTTCGCTTCCAAAATATCCGCAACAGGAATGTTCCGCCATTGAGGAAGATTAATCGCAATTTTGGCAACGCGCCCTTTCTCATCAGCAGGGCCAGGTGTTCCAATCCCAATGGCAACAGCATTTCCTTCTGGATCGACCTTCGCAACTGCATCAACAATAGCCGCCACTACTGCTTCCGGCGTTGCTGGCTGAGGAGTATGCACGGATAGCGATTTTAAACAAGAACCATCAGACGTAAATCGTCCTAACTTTATCGCCGTTCCTCCCAAATCGATACCAATTACTTGAGTTAGCACTTTTTCAGTCAACAGTGAACAGTGAGCAGTGAGCAGTTATCAGTAACCAAATGTAGGGGAGGCAAATTTGGGTGTGGATTATCCTCCCCAAATATTGCCGTTGTGTTGTCGCGACAGCGCAACGCACCAAAGCTTGTCATGCGTATTCAATCAGCAATTGTGAAGGAATTAACTGACATCTTGAAAATCTTTTTTAACTTTACGATAAG
>JBCCLY010000303.1:0-5618 GCA_039026655.1 Cyanobacteria bacterium P01_C01_bin.38
CATCTTGCAGGTTTTTACACGTATCTCGGCTGTGCGATTCGTTCCAAAGTGAATACATAACCTTGGGTGAACACGCGGAGGTCATACCTCCAAAATGCTCATAACTAACCTAGAGATGTGGGTGCAAGTCCCACCACTGAGGAGACAGTTGACTCCCTATCTGTCCACACCGAGTAGGCTCGGAATCCTACAGAGTGAAGCTGGAAGCAGGGCGCAACCAGAGGAAAATCAAAGCAGGTAGCCACACTGGCGCTAACGGGGCGATGTCATGGATAAACTAGACCTAGAAAAACGTCTTAATACGAAGCGGCAACCTGAACCAAAATGCCGACTTCATGCCCGCAACTCTCGCATCAGTTAAGCCGGACTAGATGCAATCTCCGAGAAGGGTATAGGCGAAGTGGTCTGTCCTAAAACATCATAACAATCTCTTGGGTTGGAACGAATAAAAACGGTGGTCAGGTCAGGGACTGGTCGAAACCCTTGTAGGCGAGACGAGACGCGGAATTCCTGTCACCGGGTAAGACGAAGCGTAATTGCTTCGAGGCAATCAGAACACAAACTACTTTCGGTGAGTATAGTTAGACACATGACTAGTAATAGTGATAGTGAACTTTGGAAAAAGCTACCGTGGAAGAAATTCCGCAAAAATCTTTTTCGCCTCCAATGCAGGTTGTGGAAAGCTGTTCGAGTTGGCGATAGGAAACGAGCCAACAATCTTCAAAAGCTTATCTTAAAGTCCCGAAGTGCAAGATTATTAGCAATTCGTCAAGTGACTCAGTTAAACAAGGGCAAGAAAACAGCAGGTGTAGATGGCAAAGCCTCCCTAACTTTCAAGGAAAGGTTTGACCTCGATAACCTATTAAAGCTACAAGTTAACACTTGGAAGCATAGTAAGTTGCGAGAGATACCAATTCCGAAAAAAGACGGTACTTCTAGAATTCTTAAAGTACCTACAATCTCAGATAGGGCATGGCAATGTATTATCAAATATGCCATAGAACCGGCTCACGAAGCAATTTTCCATGAACGTTCCTACGGTTTTCGTCCGGGTCGTTCGGCACATGACGCTCAGAAATATCTCTTTGATAATCTGAGGTCAAAATCCAATGGTAAGGACAAAATAATCTTAGAAATGGACATCGAAAAATGTTTCGATAGAATAAGCCACACTCACTTAATGTCCCAAATAATAGCACCATATAGTGCAAAATTGGGTTTATGGAAATGTCTTAAAACAGGGGTTAATCCTGAATTCCCCTCTCAAGGCACACCTCAAGGTGGCACTTGCAGCCCGTTACTTGCCAACATCGCGTTACACGGTATAGAAGCTATACATAAATCTGTAAGATACGCAGACGATATGGTTTTTATATTTAAGAAAGGCGATAATCAAACAAAAGTCTTTGATGAAATTGTAGAATTCTTGTGTGTTAGGGGTTTAAATGTTAAGCCAGCGAAGACTCGGTTTATATCCGCGACTGAAGGATTTGATTTTTTAGGCTGGCACTGCAAAGTCCAGAAAAACGGAAAGTTCAGATGTACTCCCTCAGAGGATAACTACTTGACATTCCGCAAGAAAATTAAAGCCATAATCAATAACTCGAACTATGGTGCTTCAGTTAAAAGCAAGAAACTTTCACCTATTGTTAGGGGCTGGAGAAATTACCACCGATACTGCAAAATGGATGGGTCAAGGTTCTCATTGTGGTTTACCCGCAAAAGAGCATGGAATGTCTTTAATAAAGAATCCAAACTTAACCGCCATCAAACGGATGCTTTGATAGATAAGGCATTCCCAGCAGTGTCATATTCAGAAAACAAGCACATCATGGTTAGAGGGGATGCGTCCCCATTTAATGGTGATATTGTTTACTGGAGCAAACGTGAATCCAAACACTACGATGGGATGACAGCATTTGCACTCAAGAAACAAGACCATACATGTGGATACTGCGGACTTAAGTTCACAGATGGTGAAGATATACACCTTCATCACTTAGACGGGAATCATGATAACTGGAAGCGTAAAAACCTTCTAGCCATTCATCAATCTTGTCATCAATACCTCCACATGAGCAAATAAGTTTGTCGGGAGCCGGATGCACCTAAAGGGGCACGTCCGGTTCTAAGCGGGAGGGGCGGGAGATAATACTCCCCCTCGACCTAACTCAATACCAACAAGGCTTGGTTGATATTACTTGTGTCACTTTATAGATGCAAAAATAAAAATCAATTCTTGTATTTTACCAAACGGGACGACCAGCACTACAAAAACTAATAAATACCCGCAGCGTCGTCATAAAGGACTATCGCTATTTTTGCAAGCGCAAGTTGAGTACCCCACCGCGTTATAGGCTAACTATACAAGGTGTATTCCAACGTATAGACATGACGCAATTTGAACGCGAGTCAATGAATTTTAGATTGCCCAAACCTTTGGCACAAGCCCTCCGTAAAGCAGCTTCACCACAACCGGGTAAAACCGCTACAGATATTGTTATTCGGGCTTTGACTAAAGAACTCGGTGATATACAGGGTATGGACGAATGTACAGAAGTGCGCTTGCAGAAAGTAGAAGAAGAGTTGCAGCAACTAAGAAGTAGCATCCAAGAACGAGATAACACCCCCACAGATTCCCGAATGGAGGAAAAATTAGAAGCATTAACTGACCGGGTAGCCAGAATAGAAGGAGTATTGAGCGCCTTGCAAAGTGGTGGTCTTGGTACGTCCAATAACTATCGGCGGAAGAATTCGGGCAATCCCTACAACCAAACGGGACGACCGCCCCAAATCCAACCCCTAGACGAACAAACGCTGGCGCTGCGATTAAATGTCAAGATTCCAGAGCTTAAAGAAAAGCACGAAACCCTTTCAGCAACTGAGTTTGAAGAGTGGAGCAAGACTCGCGACCGCCTCAAATATTCCTGGCGTTTTAATAAAAAAGATGGGCTATATCACCCCAAGAAATCTAATTAAGATACTTGAGTAAAAATACACACAAGTATTGTTTTGGTTCAGCTGTGCTGTCCCGTGGTGTGGAAAGTCATATTACCCGACCTTTGACGCTGTTTCGGAGAATTGTCAACCCGTTCTACACTTTCATCTGCGCCCGGAACGGTACTAGCACTATATGTATAATTTAGTTTACATTTTTGTTAAGCCAGAGTTCAACGTGTCCCCCAGAGCGTTCCACCGGCGTGGGGATACGCCGATAAAAAAGCGGACGGCGGGAGCATCGTTTCAAAAATTAACCTTTTTTATTTCTTGTTAATAAGTAACCACCTGTCTCATGATGGGAAGGTGGAATTGAATAGATTTATCATGAGATTTTCATGGTATTTTGATTTCAGAATAATTGAATAATTAGTCAGTTTTGGAATGAATGAATTTCGATATATTATTGGTACAAATACAGAAGTTAGACTAGGTTTAATTTATTGGGCTGATAAAATTAGAGAATACACGCTCTACTTATTATCAAGGTGATAAAGAAAATGCTCGTGGTACCGACTTCTATGGATGTATATCGAAGTTAGAACAAATTTCCGATAATATCTTGGATAAAGAAGATTTTATTAGAAGCGTGATAGATGACCAAAATTTATTAGCTTCAATTAGTATAATAGCTCGAACTGAAATATTAATAGAAGATGAATTTACCGCTTGTATCGAGATAGAAAATATTACTAATAGCCCTTGGAATAATATAGAATTTCCACAAGTTGAGAAGAGAAAAGGTGCTGCGACATCATTAGTAGAAGGTATAATAAGGGAAAGCCGAAGTCTGGGATTAAGCGATATTCTTAAGTTATTCGCAGTCCCAGAAGCTCAGGAATTTTATCAGAAAATAGGATTCTCCGAAACTAATGGTTCTGGAGAAATGATACTTAGTTCTAATGCAGCATCAATGTTTCTTTTAGACCTTGAACAAAAACGAAATTCCGCTGCTTTTGATTAAATGAGCTTTTAATTAAATGAGGTTTAAGTATATGTCACAGTCATCAAAAACTTATCAACCAACACCCGAACAAATTGCAAAATGGAAGCGGATTGATGAACTTGAATCTAGTTGTGCCACAGGTTTTTTATCGCCAGAAGAACAAGATAAGAATGTAGAAAAGTTCTTTGAAAAAGATTATATAGATTCGCAACTTGAGAAAGTACGCGCTCACAAAGAAAAGCTTTTGAAAAAACTACAATCGGCTGAAGAATACGAACAATTATTACTAGAAGAAAAGCACAAGCGAGGTTAATGTGCCTCTAAGTGGTAACATACAAACACTATCAAAACCTTTTTGTGCATCTTCTCGCTATGTCCAATGCGCGTGCAATAACTCTTCTAGAAAAGGCGTACACCAAAACAATTGGGGATAATTTTTGTATTGACCAAGACCCCGATGTTATCGAACAGTTATTGAATGACACGCGATCGCCGAATACTAAGCAGGCGTATGAAAAGGATATGAAGGACTTTTTCATGTTCATCGCGGGTTGTAAGCCAACGCATGAATTAGTGTTGGAGTTTTTGCACTTAGAGCAGCGTCACGCAGTTGCATTAGTGTTGAAGTACAAAGCCAATTTGATCAAAAAGGAGTTGGCGGAGGCAACGGTAAATCGTAGGTTGAGTGCGATTAAGTCATTAACCGCGATGGGGCGTAAGTTGGGGCTATGCGACTTTACCTTAGAAGATGTAAAAGGGGAGAAGGTTGAGACGTACCGCGATACAACGGGTTGCGCTCCCGAAGATTTTGCAAAAGTGTTGAAATTAGTTGATAGAGATACGCTTAAGGGCAAGCGGGATTATGCGATATTGCGATTGCTCTGGGATAATGCGCTGCGGAGAAGTGAAGTTTGCAATTTAAATATAGGTGATTTTAACGCCCAAGAAAGTACCTTATCAATATTAGGTAAGGGGAAGGGTAAGCAGAAGGTAGTTGTGGATCTAAGTAGGAAGACTGTAGAGGCGATCGCTGATTGGTTAGTCGCTTCTCGTAGGACTCATTTTACCAGGAAACCTTTATTCATAGTACTGGCATATTACGGTAATGGTAAGCGTTTGGGTGGGGAAGCAATTCGTAGGTTAGTTTCTGGGTTGTGCAAGCAAGCGGGGATTACCAAGCAGATGTCACCGCACCGGGTACGTCATAGTTCCATTACTACGGTGTTGGATAATAATAATGGCAACTACCGCGCTACACAAAGGTTTAGTAGGCATTCTTCCCCCGACATTGTGATGAAATATGATGATAATCGGCAGAAGCTTCAGAAGAAAATGACCGATATCATTTCTGATTTGGTTTGATAATAGGAGATGCGATTTTCCCTGTTAAAGCGCAAGTAGTGCAATTGTTGCAAGTGGCTAGACGAGTATGGTGATAGACGCTCCACGTTAGTGCGGAGCATATCGCGCTTCTACTTATGAGGTTTTATTAGTTAATCATGAAAACTCCAAAAACCTTCTCCGAGGAGCCAACCTGACTTTTCACGGGATGTGGAAAAGGTAGAAAAGGTTCGCGATTAACCGTGGCGAACCATAATTATTTCTTGTACTTGGAAGTTTCCTCAAGTAAATCTTGTAATCCCTGCTTAATTGTTTCCAGAGAACGGTCTAAAGC
>JBCCLY010000304.1:0-5611 GCA_039026655.1 Cyanobacteria bacterium P01_C01_bin.38
ATACCTTCTAGAGGAGGAAGCTTCAACGCATTTGATGATGGTCGTCTCAGTTTATCGCTAACATCAGATATGTCTGTTGCTGGTGGTAAATTCACTCCAGCAAGATACAGTGGTATCAGCAAAGAACGCGGTGCAGTTGCCGGTAAACTGGCAGTGAAAGGCGGAAGTAAAGGCTTTGATTTAAGCAATTCTATTGTTCGTATTTACGATACTAGTAACAAAAATGTAGGTTCTACTAAAACAGATTCGAGCGGTAATTTCTTTCTTGGTAATTTACCTGAAGGTGTTTATGTTATTGAGCTTGAACCCGAAGAATTACCCATCGAACTTGCAATATCTAAAACCAGTTTAGTAGCTGAAGTTGCTGCTTCTGGTGTAACTCGCGTAGATTTCCCCGTGAGAACGGAATATGGAGTGGCAGGAAAGGTAACAGACGCATCCGGTCAACCTTTGGAAGAAGTACGTATAGAATTAGTCACCAGCACCGGCGCACGAGTATTGTCCGGTACAACCGACCAATTTGGTTTGTACCGTCTTGATGGAGTTCCTGTTGGTAAATATACTTTGCGAGTTTCTTCCCAAGACGAGTTAAATTCCAATAATACTCTTCCCAAGCGACAGGTAGTAATTAACAATAAGTTCGTTTATAACCAAAATCTACAGCTACCAGTTTCCGCAGCAGCCAAGAAGAAAGATAAGAAATAGGGAATGGGGAATAGGGAATAGGGAATAGGGAATAGGGAATGGGGAATAGTTACTTTTTGAAATCTGAATCATAGAAGTATTTAATTTAACATTTTTGTTAAGTATAAAAGGCAGTTTTAATCCAAGTTAATAATCATAAATTTATACACTCGATTGGGTGTATTTTTTTTTGAGTAGAATGGTTTATTGAAAAGATTTGAACTAATTCAACGCAGCTCAAAATACCTGATAACTGGTTACTGATAACTGATAACTGTTAACTGATAACTAATAATTATTCTTGAGATAGAATCCGTTGCTACATTTAATCTACTATATTTATATTCAAGCTTCCGTTATATCTGTCGCACCAGCCCACCAAGGTTATCATGGCGAAATCGAAGAAAACTGCCAATTCAAACAAGTTATCAGATCCAAAATACTATCTCAACCGAGAGTTAAGTTGGCTGGAATTTAATAATCGAGTGTTGCATGAAGCAATGGATGCTCGTACACCTTTGCTCGAACGTCTCAAATTTTTGGCAATTTTCTGCACTAATCTTGATGAATTCTTTATGGTGCGAGTTGCAGGATTAAGGCAGCAGGTAGAAGCTAAAGTTAGCACTAAAAGTTTTGATGGACGTACCCCGCAACAACAGTTAGAAGAGATTAGCTTTATGTTGCGTCCGGTAGTAGTTCAACAGCACCAACATTTTGAAAAGAAACTGCGACCTGAATTAGCGTCTCATGGTATTCATATTCTTGACTATATAGATTTAACCGATAAACAACGTAAATATTTAGATAATCGCTTTGAGGAACAAGTCTTTCCGGTTATTACCCCACTTGCTGTAGATCCGAGTCATCCTTTTCCCTACATCTCTAACCTCAGCTTGAATTTAGCTGTTGTAGTCAAAAATCCTGAAACCGAAGAAGAACTTTTTGCCAGAATCAAAGTTCCTAAAGTTCTACCGCGATTTTTGCCTTTACCGCCAGAATTAGCTATTGAACAAAATGGCAAGCCTTGTATTTGGAGTGGCGTACCTATCGAACAGGCGATCGCCCACAATTTGGAATCTTTATTCCCAGGAATGAATATCCAAGAATATTACACTTTCCGCATTACTCGCGATGCCGATTTGGCTTTAGAAGAAGATGAAGCCGACGATTTGTTATTAGCAATCGAACAAGAATTGCGAAAACGCAGGGCTGGAGGAAATCCGGTGAGAATTGAATTGCAATCTCAAACACCAATCCCAGTCCGAACAAAGCTATTAGAGGTTTTGGATTTATCAGAAAATGATGTGTATGAAATAGATGGTCTTCTGGGATTGCGAGACTTAATGTATATTATGTCACTACCAGTTCTAGAATTCAAAGATGCACCTTGGAAGCCGGTAGTACCTTCGAGTTTGCAAAGGATAAAGGAATCAACTTTTAATCCGAATATGCAGCCTATAGAAGAAGGAAAAGATTTTTTCACTGTAATTCGAGAAGGGGATTTATTAGTACACCATCCTTATGAATCTTTCTCTGCATCAGTAGTACGTTTTATTACCAATGCTGCTCGCGACCCCGATGTATTGGCAATCAAAATGACCCTTTATCGGACTTCTGGGGATTCGCCAATTGTGAATGCTTTAATTAATGCTGCTGAAAATGGCAAGCAAGTGTCCGTACTTGTGGAACTTAAGGCACGCTTTGATGAAGAGAACAATATTTACTGGGCTAGGCGTTTAGAAAGTACGGGTGTTCACGTAGTTTACGGACTTGTAGGTCTAAAAACTCACAGTAAAATAGTGATGGTAGTACGTCAGGAACAAGACCAAATCCTTCGTTACGTACATATTGGTACTGGAAACTATAATCCGAAGACAGCAAGAATTTATACAGATGTAGGATTATTTAGTTGCCGAGAGGAATTAGGAGCTGATGTTACGGACGTATTTAATTTTTTAACTGGTTATTCTCGACAAAAAGCTTATCGAGAGCTATTGGTTGCGCCAGTGAATATGAGAGAGCGTTTCCTCATGCTAATTAATCGAGAGATAGAAAACGTTAAAAATGGAACTTCAGGACGCATTGTAGCAAAAATGAATTCTTTAGTAGATTCTCGACTAATTACTGCTTTATACGAAGCTTCTCGTGCGGGAGTGCAAATTGACCTAATTGTACGGGGAATCTGTTGTCTGCGTCCGGGATTAAAAGATATCAGCGAAAATATCCGCGTAATTAGTATTGTCGGTCGCTTCTTAGAGCATTCCCGCATTTTTTACTTCTACAATAATGGTGACGAGCAAATTTTTATTGGCAGCGCTGACTGGATGCCGCGTAATTTAGACAGAAGGGTAGAAGTTATAACTCCGATAAGAGATCCAGATATTGCTAAAGATATACAAGAAATCTTGGGAATTATGTTAGCCGATAATCGTCAAGCTTGGGAACTGCACTCAGACGGTAATTATACCCAGAGGAAGCCCAGCGAAGACTCAACTGACGCTGGTTCGCAAAAAACATTGATGCAAATTGCTTTAGATAGAAGTACAAATGCCTTAAATTCAATTAGTCCTAAAAAAAATTCTTTATATTTTGTAGACTTATCTTGAGTGCAGCTTAAATAGTTTCTGATAAAACAATTACATAAGTTGACATTAATGCATAGAAATTATTCACCCATAGGATAGAGTTAGTTGCCCTACCTTATCCCATAAACTATAAAGGTTAGTGTAAATTATTTTGTATTTAGTAGATGTTAATGTTGTCTTGTGAGCCTTCGACCTTAAGGGTTCTTGTAGTTGACGACCACGAACTGACTCGTTTAACTCTTCAGCTAGCTTTTTCTTCTCAAAAAAATATTGAAGTAGTAGGCTTAGCTAGCAACGGTAAAGAGGCAGTTGAAATGGTTCAAAACTGCTATCCAGACGTAATTGTCTTAGATTTACAAATGCCAGTCATGGATGGCTGGAGTGCTTCGTGCAAGATTAAAGACATATCCCCCGAAACTCAAATCATTGCTTATTCTTCTGTTGAAGAAAAATATTTTCAGGAAACCAAAGCAATGGGCAGAGTAGATGCTTTTTGTAAGAAAGATGTGCCCACTAATGAACTCGTTGGCTTGATTAAGCAGTTGGGAGAACCAAAAACAAACTCTTAATAAAGTTAAATATTACGGAATATATTTCCTAATACGAGGCTAATTTTAAAGAAAAAGATATATGAAGCGCCAGTACAGCTAGAAGTTAAGGCTTAATACTGACGCACAATACTTTTACACTTGATTTTTTGATTTCGGATTTGCTCGTATTTTTGGGCAAGACGATTTTGGTCGCATAAAAGTCTTGCTTTTACAGTTATTTAGATATATTCAAAAAACCCTCGCAGATGCAGTGCGAGGGAAATTATTTTTTATGCTTTTTATTTAAGGAAATATTTAAGGAAAAGTACGTTTGTATTCATCAAGCAATTCATCCATTTCTTCTAAAGCTTGATTAACGTCAATTCTCAAGGTTCCCAAGTTTGGCTGCTCTAACAAGCTAAGTAGATATTCGCGTTTGCTTTCAACTACAGCAATTCTGTCTTTTATATTCTGTATATCCATTGTTTGTAGCAAAATTTAGCTAAGTAATACTTTCAACTTAACTCAAAAGAAACGGTAAGGAGCATTTAATTTTATCAAAGTATTACTGATTTTCGGCGATAATGAAAAAATCATTACAGTTAAATTTTAAATTCGACAATAGAGTATGCTACGCAAAATTTCTTTGGGAACTGTAGGTTTAATTATTGGTGGTATTTTAACCATAATGGGCTTTGTGTCTTATGCACTTAGCAATGCTACGCTCAACTTGATCGGCTTTTTTTACGGCATTCCCATACTATTGGGAGGACTTGCACTTAAAGCAAACGAACTCAAGCCCGTACCTTTTGTACCTCCGACACCAGAATCTGTTTTATCGCTACGAGAGCAAAAAGCAACTGATACTTTAAATCAAGTTCGTGAAGATATCACTAGATATCGTTATGGAATTGATGTTCACTTGGAAAAAGCTTTAAGTCATTTAGGCTTAGGTCAGTTGGACGAAGAATTACCGGAAGTTTTAGCATTGCGAGAAACAGAAATCGACGGTAATTATGCTTTAGTACTAGATTTTGACTCACCCCAAGTACCGTTAGACGTTTGGGAGCAAAAGCAGCAAAAAATGACTGCTTTTTTCGGCCCAGGGGTAGATGTTAAAATTGCACAGCCAGAAGAAGAACAAATCGAATTAACGTTAGTTACTACTTCTGAAACTGAGAAAAGTAAAACCCCAGCCTAATTTTACTTTTCTAGACGTACCGCATACCACTGTAAATATTGTCCCGGCGCAAGATCCAACTCGCAACTGGTGTCAAGTAAGTATTCTGCTTGAGCTTGAAGGGAATCAATTTTTTTTAAATCGTGTGGTAATTCTTCTTCCTTGAGTTGTTGCAAAGTCTGTTTTAGCTTTTCCAACAACTCTGTGGAAGTAAGAAACTGTTCTGGTTGATTGGTTTCGAGGACTACATAATCATCCTGTTGGTACATCATTGAATCTGGCATGGCATTTTTATTTCTGTGAGAACTTGGAAAATAATATTGATGGATATTTCGTACAAAGGGATGCAAGAAAAATAATAAAAAAAGGGAATAGGGAATAGGGAATAGGGAATAGGGAATAGGGAATAGGGAATAGGGAATAGGGAATAGGGAACAGGGAAGAAAAATAGTGTTTAGTGCTAATCTCAACTTTTAAAAGATTTTTCCTCTGGGAGCATCCCAAATGTGTAAAAATATTATTTGTCATTGCGAGTGGAACGAAGTGAAACGACGCATTCACCTGAAAGGTGTGGCTCATCGCAAGACTTTGAGATTGCTTCACTTCGTTCGCAATGACAACCACAATCTTAA
>JBCCLY010000305.1:0-5602 GCA_039026655.1 Cyanobacteria bacterium P01_C01_bin.38
AGAAAATCCCATGACTCGTCAGCATGAAGGCACGGGTTTGGGGTTAGTACTAACCAGGGCTTTAGCTCGACTTCATGGTGGTGACGTAAGCTTTTTATCGCGAGAAGGTTCGGGAAGCCAATTTACAGTGCTTTTACCTCCATCTCCTCCTCATAAAATGGTAGGAGAAATAGGTTTGGGCGATACAGAAGGATACTTACAACCTGGAAGCTCGCAAGTTATACAAGAAAAGCCATTAGTAAATTCTGGTTTACTCGAAGATTTGTCAGTAGAAAATATTGCTTCTACAAATGACTATAACTCTTCTAAAGATCGAGATTCTATTTCCAAACTACAAACTTTTCCTAATAGCTTAGTTTTAGTTGTAGAAACAGTAGCTAGATATATAGATGATTTCACAAAACATTTAAGCACTTTAGGATACAGAGTAGTAGTAGCTCGTTCTGGCTGCGAAGCATTGGAAAAAGCCAGAAGACTGCAACCAATCGCAATTTTTATTAATCCTTTGCTACCTATTCTTTCGGGTTGGGATGTATTGACATTAATAAAATCAGATTTCGCCACTCGTGATATTCTCACGATTGTAACGGCTAGTGCAGCAGAAAAAGAACAAGCATTTAGCAAACGTGCCGATCATTTTCTCAAGTTACCTGTTACTTATCAAGCTTTAGCACAGTTATTAGAAACCATCGGTCATATACCCGAAGAAAAGCCAGCTTCGGAGAAAAATTCTAGTACCCCGAAAGCAAAAACTCCATTGCGGATATTGAGATTAGTTGAACCAGAAGTAGAATCATTAAGTTATCATCCATCGTTAGGAAAACATCGAGTCATAGAAGCAGATGATTTGGAACAAGCACAACTCTTAGCTCGTGTTTGGAAATTCGATGTAGCTTTATTAGATGTGGAAATGCCCCTTGCCCAAACTTACCTAGAACAAATTGGTAAAAGTCAAATTTTAAAATCTTTACCCTTGGTAACTCGCAGCGTAGAAACTACACAAGCAGCATCACAAATCGTTCAATCAGTATTCCCTTGTTTAACGCAATTAGGCAAACATAATAATATTGATAAAGAAAAAGCACCAACTTTATTATCAGTACTACAAATTGCAGCTGGTGTATGCTGTCCTCCGAACATTTTAGTTGTGGATTTAACCGTAATACCAGATTTACCAGGAGCAATAATAGATTACAAAACAAATATTACAAAGAAAACCAAGAAAGAAAATCATGCACGAATTAACTTACCTTGTAGTGGAAAACTTCCATGTCCCATAAACGACGAACTTCAAACAAGTTCTCGTCCAACAGAATGGTTTCAAGCTTTGGTTCAGTACATACAAACAGCAGGTTTTAAAGCAGCAATGTGTAACAGTTGGAAAGAACTATTACAGCAATTGCGTCACGAAAGTGTAGATTTACTATTAATTTGTTTGGGAGAATCCACTATAGAGCTAAAAGTTCAATCGCTAATAGAAGTATTAGAAAACATGGCTGCGGATTTGCCACCATTACTGCTACTCGATCAACGATCTAATTCCAATCAAACAGAATTATCAGAATTAGAAGCATCAAAAACCATTAAAGCACAAGTCTTACCTGGTTCAATTTCGATGGAAAACTTATTAAGTACAATTAATCAAGCTTTGTCACTTAACAATTAACAGTTAACAATTAACAATTAACAATTTTCACCGGTCAGGTGTGTAACATCGATTTCTTATTACTTTGTGTAGAATATTAATTATTAAGGCGTTGCTGATTTGATGTATGAAACTGATTTGCTGGATAATCGAAACCCTTGTAGAGACGCGATATATCGCGTCTCTACATTTAAATTCATGCCCGAATTCAGCAACGCCATTATTAATATAGTTATTTCAAATAAAAACCTATGGTAGTGGGAGCATCTTGCTCCCTGGCTGGAATGTCCGCAAGATGCTTTCATTAAGGAAATTAATTGGAATGACTATAATTGTTCATTGTTAATTGATAATTGTTCATTGATTTCCACTCGAATCAAGCCATATGCCTGCTTAGTAGCTAAATTTTCATAGTCAGTTGGCTGCAAACCCATTTCAGGAAACTTTTTCGGCTGTGCCAAGATTAATATTGAATCGGATTTGGCTTGATTTTTAATATATTCTTTCGCTCGATCGCTGATTTTTATATAGTTAATTTTTCGCTGAGAGTAAAAAGCAACGCTGGGTTTTTTAAAGCCAACCATAACTATTTCTTCTCCAGGTTGTTGTACTCGTGCGGCTAACTGCGATAATTGTTTTAGAGGTAGCTGACGACTAGCATCCGATACAAATATTGCTGGAGTTAGCACCAATATCATGAATGCAGAAAACGCTAGCAAATTAACACATATTAAATGTAAATAACGGCGACGTATTAAGAAAATCGCAATAATTACGGCAGCAGCCACCCAAATTATGCCTCCTAAAACTGGTAAGTTCGATCTTTGCAGCATTTGTTGAAAATTTGGTGCTGCGGGATCGGGACCAATTAAACTGGTAATTTTGAAAAAGGCAAATCCTATTGCTGAAATAAAGATTACATTTAACCATCCACTTGCTTGCATTAAAGGCGAGGAAAGCAACACCGGAGATAAAGTAGCATTAGATGTTTTATTCTTCTTACTCGTATAAACTATCAAATCTACCCACTTCAGCGCGATCATAATACCTTCGGCTGGCTTTAATGGTAATACGTAGCTGGGCTGCTTAGTATCGGCGATTGTAAAATAGCTAAAAACACCCACAAACCACCAAAAAGCGAACAAACCAAGTTGTTGAGAACGTTCGGTAGCTATCCACGCTTTCCGCTGCCAAAACTTTATTCTTGCCATTGCAACGGGCAAGTAAACCGAGTAGGGAGCAAAACCAACCGCTACAACTATAAAGTAAAAATACCACGGAGCCGAATGTCCGTTAACAACATCTGTAAACCGCTCAACATTATGTAAGCCAAAAAAGGAATCAATAAAATCCCAACCATTTTGCCAAGTTACCAATGCATACCAAGGAACTGACACGGCACAGATAACCAGCATTCCCCGAATCAGGTGGATTTCTTTTACTACCTGCCAGAAATTTCCCAAATAAAGCAAAAATAGAAAAATAATAAAACCCGGTAAGACAATACCTACGGGTCCCTTAGTTAAAATAGCTAAACCAATTAACACATAAAAAGCAAAATACCACCGTGCTTTTACGGTAGAATCAACGGGTTGAGAATACCCTTTAAAGAAGCACAATAAAGCCGAAGCCATGCATCCCGTAAGCAGCATATCCGAAACGCCCACTCGACCCCAAACAATCATTTCTGGATTTAAAGCAATTACAGCCGCACCCAAACCAGCAGTTAGCCAACGCCGAAAAGGACGGTAAACCCCTTGCAAATCGTCTCCTTTAGCCTGGTGATGGTAAAGAGTATAAAACGCCAAACCAGTCAAACCCAAAGCCGCGATCGCCGAAGGTAAACGTACAGCCCATTCATTCACCCCAAAAATCATGTAACCTAATGCTTGACACCAGTAAATCAAAGCGGGTTTATCGAAACGAGTTTCCCCATTAAAATAAGGTGTAATCCAATCACCCGTAACATACATTTGACGAGAAGCTTCCGCAAACAGCGGTTCAGTCTCATCAATCAAGCTAAAATCTCCCAAACGCCAAAAAAAAGCAATCCCCGCAACAAGAGTTACCCATAAAATCGATAGCATCACAGCCAGTAGCGGACGCTTTTCCATATTTTTCCACCAATACTTAGAAACACTTTGAGCCATCAGTTTATAATCAGTGGGACACTCACGCTTTTATTAGTCATCAATAATCGGTTGTTAGTCAATAGTAAAAGACAACAATATCATTCCATATTGTAATGACTCTGACACAAATGCTCTGTTCCTGCGGGATGGGGAGACAAGGGGAATTCTTAGAGGGGGTAGAGGGGGTAGAAAAAACTAACTTCTAACAATTATCAATTATCAATGCCCAATGCCCAATGCCCCATGCCCAATGCCCAATGCCCAATGCCCAATGCCCACTCCTACCAACTACCAACTACCAACTACCAACTACCAACTAAATGCAAAACACTCGTCTAAACTCGTTATTTGATTTAATTGTCAGGAATCTAGCTCTATGGTTCCTAAATCCTTGGCGGAGAATTTCGCTGTTGATAATTAGTTTTCTGTTAGGCTTTTTTATGGGTACTGTAGCTGCTACTACGGCAGGGCAAAGAGCTGTATTAGATGTTTTTATAGCCGCATTTTTAGTATTCTTGACGGAAGTGGGCAGTCGAATAGTTTACAGACGACCACCCAAAGAACGGCGTAAGTTATGGGTAGAATCACTTAATTTCTTCAAAGTTGGCTTTATTTATAGCTTGTTTGTAGAAGCCTTTAAGTTAGGTTCATGACGGTTTAAGTAGGTTGGCGTTGAAAATCATAATTGAGACTGAGACAAGGGAGAAGGGAGTAGGGAGTAGAAAGTAGGGGCAAGGCTTTAGAGATGATTTACCCGAATGTTACATAATTTGATTTATTTGTGCCGACTTACTTATAATTTCAATTTGGAAACAAAGATTACTAGAGCATATCTGGTGATATATTTTTATCGAAGGTAACTACCATCTCGGAAAGCCTTACATCTAAAGGTTTAAAATTTGAATTAGTAGAAAAGAATCTTCGATCGCCGGAAACTGCTTGAAACTGCTTTTGATTTTTTGTAAATGCATTTTCATCTGGGCTAAGTCTTAAACCCAGTTTGTTTTTGTATTTAGATAAATTGGTACCATCTAAATGAACAAAACCGCCGTTATCCCAAGCAAAACCGTTTAGTTCAAATTCACCTAATATTTCGCGTAATCCGCTCATAGAAGTTCCTACTCCTGCACCACCATCGAGCATTTTCCATTGACGACCAATACCTGAAACATGACTAATTTTACTACGACTTCGATCCGTCCAAAAAATTGTCAAAGCACCTGGTGTAGTTGAATTAATTTTGGTGATTGGAAATGAAATTGTACCCTCACCTCGCAAAACTACGTCATCTTTTAGATTAGTTTCACCATACAATTCAACTAAATCTGCGCGGGTAGTGTCAGCAGTAATAAGCCCAATACGCTTTCCTGGAATTATAAAAGTATCGTTTACTGGTTTCAAATAATCTACTCCACCTCCAACAGGTTGTTGAGATGAATTAGTTTGAGAATTACTCACGTTTCTAGAATTTGCTGTTACAGATTGCTTTTGAGCTACCTTTGGTGTACTAACCGCAGCAGGTTGTTGTGGTGAATTAATTTGCGAATTACCTGTATTTTGTTCCTCTATCGTTACAGGATTCGATGGTTGAGTTGCTACTTGTGAATTTTCTTCCTGTACGGCATTGCTTGATGTAGAGTTAGCAGAATTGTTATCCGAGCAACCTACTCCTACTACTAAACTCAAAACAGCGATCGCTAAGCTTTTGTTGATCGAAATCATTTATATACCCCTTACGCAGATTAAGAATTACAATATGGATGAAGTTATAATTGATACTTCATAGCTAAACTAGCTGATTCCTTAAAGTAATAAAATTTTCTAT
>JBCCLY010000306.1:0-5591 GCA_039026655.1 Cyanobacteria bacterium P01_C01_bin.38
ACTTTGATTGGTGGTTCTGGTGATGATACTTTAATAGGTACAGACCCCGAATTACAAAATGTTGGAGTCACAGAGAAAGACGTTTTAACTGGTGGAACTGGAACGGATAAATATGTTTTGGGTAATGAATCTGGTTCTTTTTACGATGATTTAGGTAATAAAGATTTTGCTAAAATCACCGATTTTTCCTTTGGAGAGCAAATTAATTTAGGTGCAGGGGAAACATACAACGTCGATCAAAAAAATAATGGATTCAACATATTTGTAGTTGAAGATTTTGGTAGAGATTTGATTGCTAAAGTCACAATATCTTCCGGAATTTCAAGCGCAAAGAGTGCAAATAATTCATTAATGGCAGCGTCAACTACATTAGATTCTAGTGCATTGACGGCGATTAGTTCCGATTCTTTGACAAGTGAAAGTGAACTAACCGGAGATTTTACAACGATAAATTTCACAGAGCAAGGTATTACTGTTGCATAAGAATAACCAGTGACTAATTAGTAAAGTGTGTTACGGAATCAATAATACTGTACAAAACAGATATGATTGCAAAACCGTAAAATACTACTATATGTAGCAGTTTTCAGTTGAATAGAATACACCCCTCTCCCTTAACAAGGAGAGGGGAAGGGGGTGAGGTTTATGTGAGTGTATTGCACTCAAGTGAAATTCGCTATAGTTTGTGAAAAACAAGAAACCCGGTTTTTTCAAAAAACCGGGTTTCTAAATCTAACATTTCTAGTTACTTGCTGAATCAAAGATAATTCCTTCATAGAACAATTCAATCGGAATCTCAAAATCAATGCTTGATAAAGTAACAATATCTCCCGCTAAATAAGGATAATAAAGCCACATTCTTCCTTCCCCCCGACAATAACGTTCGACGGAGATTTTTTCCGAATCAATCAAAATATATTCTTGCAAAGAAGGCATTTTCAAGTAGTAAGTAAATTTTTCTCCTCTATCTTTAGAGCTTGTACCGGGAGAAAGAACTTCAGCAATCAATTTAGGTTTTTTATAAAATTTGCGTGCATTTAAATCTTCAGCATCGCAACTGACGATAACATCTGGATAGTAATAAGGGCTTTGGGGAGTAACTTGCACTTTGACATCTAGTACATTTACCTTATAACTTCTAGGACGTAAATGTGGATGTAAGTTTGTATAAAAGTTTAAGATAATATCATTATGAGGAATTGTACCACCCGTCATTGCAAAAACTTCGCCGTTAACGTATTCGTAGCGAATCTCTTGCTGTGGTTCCCATTCGAGATATTCCTCGATAGTCATTTTTTGGGCTTCTTCAGGAATAGCTACCATATCTAAGTTTTTCTCAAATTCAATTTGATTTTAACTATTTATATGAGGAAGAGAGGGGGAAGAGGGGGAAGAGGGGGAAGAGGGGGGAGAAATAATTACCAATTACCAATTACCAACTACCAATTACCAATTACCAATTCCCAATTATTAACTACCAACTACCCATGCCCTATGCCCTATGCCCAATTCCCAACTCCTCACTTTTTCTTTCCTGTAATAGAATTCAAACCATAACCAAAAACTTTTCCATTTCTAAATAGTTGATATCCGATAAATATTAAACCGGCTGATACTAAGAGAGCTAGAAAGTTAAATGAAGTAAATAGTCTACCGGAAAACAATAATAATGCAGTTCCAAGTCCTATTAAACCCCATCCCCAATTTATGTTGATTGGACGCGCAACAAGAATAAACCCTCCCGCAATCCATAATAAAATGGTAGGAAAACCTAAACTCAAACCAATTCGAGTATTGGCTGCAAAAATCAATATTCCTGCAACAATTGATGTTAAACCAACGAACTTGCTTTTACGATCTACTGTTGGTAGTAATTGCTCGTTATCAATTGCTTGAGGTTGGATAGTGGTGGCTTGATTAGTTACGATAGCTGTCTGCTGACTTTGTTGTTTGTATTGAAATATAAAAGTAACTTTTTTGTCGCTACCAAGGTCAATTGTATCGCCTAAATTCAATGGATATCGTCTATTCTTCTCTAACTTATTACCATTTAAGTAAGTCCCATTAGAGCTACCAACATCTATTAAAGAATAAGTATTTTCTTCGACAATAATTTCTGCATGAACTCGCGAAACAATATCTGCTGAAGGTAAATCTAAAACATCAATATCTATAGGAACTTTTTCATTAGGTTTCCCGATACGAACAACCGGATAATTTGGCGGAATTTCAAACGAAGTATTCGTTTGAGTATGGAACAGTTCTAAACCCAGCCCTGTTGTTTGTAAAGTGCTTAAGTTTTGCATATCCGGAGACGATATTTGTATTTATTAATCTCGATTGTAGCGAGAAAATAGGGAGTAGGGAGTAGGGAGTAGGGAGTAGGGAGTAGGGAGTAGTGAGTAGGGAATAGGGAACAGGGAACAGGGAACAGTTAATATCATTAACTAAAAAATCTTTTATTCCTAACTCCTAACTCCTAACTCCTAACTCCTAACTCCCAACTCCTAACTCCTAACTCCCAACTCTTAACTCCTAACTCCTAACTCCTAACTCCTAACTCTTAACTCCTAACTCCTAACTCCTAACTCTTAACTCCTAACTCCTAACTCAAGTTCTTCTCCTTGTCTCACCATCTCACCATCTCTCCTTCTCTTCTGATACAGGGGAATTTCAATTATAAATTCGGTGCCTTTTCCGGGTTCTGATTCGCAAGTTAGTTTACCTTGATGTTTTTCAACTATTATTTGATAAGTGATTGATAAACCTAATCCGGTTCCTTTGCCTACGGGTTTTGTGGTGAAAAACGGATCGAATAGTTTGTTTTTTACTTGTTGTGTCATTCCGATTCCGTTGTCTACGATTTTAATTAATACTTTTTTATTATCAATTAGTTCGGTATGAATGCTAATTTGAGGATTTTGTATATCGTTTTTATCTGTTCCTTCCTCTAAAACATCTATTGCATTATTTATAATGTTCATAAATGTTTGATTTAATTGTCCGGGATAACACTCAACTTTAGGCAATTGATTATAGTTTTTAATAATTTCGATGCCAGTACGATTTGGTTTGGATTTGAGACGGTTTTGCAAAATTAATAGAGTGCTTTCAATTCCTTCGTGAATATCAACTTCTTTCATGTCGGCTTCATCGAGACGGGAAAAGTTACGTAAAGATAAAACTATTTCGCGAATGCGAGTTGCTCCCATTTTCATTGAAGTTAATATTTTAGGTAAATCTTCTTTTACGAAGTCTAAATCCATATCTTCAAGTTTTTCTTCTATATCATCTCCTGGTTGGGGAAATTCTTGTTGATAAAGTTCTATTAATTCTAAAATATCTTCTATATATTGATTTACATGATTAATATTGCCGTATACGAAACTAACAGGGTTGTTAATTTCGTGGGCAACCCCAGCAACCATTTGTCCCAAACTAGACATTTTTTCGGTTTGAATTAACTGTGTTTGGGTGCTTTTAAGTTCATCTAAAGTTTGTTCTAATTCTGCTTGTGCTTGAGTGCGATCGCCAATTTCATTTTTTAGATTTCGGTTGAGTTTGACTAACTCCCCGCTGCGTTCGATAATTTCGCTGTATGATTCGGTTAATTTTTCCGTCATGCGGTTAAATTCGTCAGCTAGTTGCTCTAATTCATCTTTGGTACAAATATTAAGGCGGTAATTAAGTTTACCAGCAGCAATTGCTGATGCTCCTTCTTGTAATTTATTCAAAGAATTAATTAGCGGAAGCATTATGATAAAAAATTGAGCGATAAAAACTAATAAAATAGTAGTTATGATTGCAAAGGTAACATTTTGATAATTACGCTGCATTTCGTTCATTTCATCCTGAGTCAGGATAATTTGCTCGTGAGCGCTATCTGTCAAATCACTCAGTAATAATTCAATGTCTTTAGCAAAAGAATTAATTGCTCTAAAATCCTGTTGAGAATCTGCTAAATATGTATCGGATGATATGTTATTACGTGTTTTTAAATCCTTCGCTAAGCGTACTAAAAATTCATGCCGACGACGAATATCTTCGATTTTATTAGAATTTGGGATTAAAGTCTCTAATCTCTGGAGGTTAGCTTTAAATTGGTTTTGGTATGTTTCTATGTTTGATTTTCGATTATTCAATAATACATCATCTTTGAGGGCATTAATTTCATTTTTTAAATCAACTTCTAATTGTAATGCAGCTTCAATTGATTGACCTGATTGTTCTAATTTATGATTTATTTTTGTTGAATTTTGATTTCTCCAGAAAGAACTTCCAGTTAAAACAGTCGCTATCAATCCGGCAAAGCAAACAGAAGAAAAAATGAATTTGTTAAAAATTTTCATTTCACCCTCTGTGCCTTTAAGCTTAGTTTGTCTCGAAGTTCGCGAATTGGTGTGTAATCAGCTTTTCCATCCACCAACCATTGCACAACCTGCTTATAATCCTTAGCAACTAGGAAATTTATTTCTGTTTCTAGAGATTTCTCCAGATAATTCTCCAAAGGTTTAATCATCTGCTGCTGTTCTTCAAAGCTTTGAATTGGTAACACTCCAATTCTTAAAGGTTGCATATTATCATTACTAATTGCAGCCGCAGCAGGTATTACTAAATTATCGTGACTAGAAACTTTATTAGAACAGCCTGAATTAAGAAACGCGAGTACAGCAACTAATAAAAAAGCTGCCGACGCACATCGGGAACGATTATTTTTTTGCATGGCACCAAATATGATTAAAACCCTTTATCTTCTTAAAACTGTAGATGCATAACCCCCAGAGGTTATTTATCCAGTCAATGCCTAAGCATAGTTTTCCCAAAAGGAAGATGAAGATAACAGATTTTTATATTTGGTAATAGGGGATTGGGGATTGGGCATTGGGGATTGGGGATTGGGGATTGGGCATTGGGGATTGGGGATTGGGGATTGGGGATTGGGCATGGGAGATGGAATTATTAGTTCCCTACTCCTAACTCCTAACTCCTAACTCCCAACTCCCAACTCTTAACTCCCAACTCCTAACTCCCAACTCCCAACTCCCAACTCCTAACTCCTAACTCCCAACTCCTAACTATCCCCCATGCCCTATGCCCAATCCCCAATTCCCATTTATGCAATACTCCCTCTTTTCCGTGCTTCTTTGTAAGAAGTTCCGACATTTTTTAAGCCAGCTTTAATCATTTGTCGCTCTAATAAACCGAAGAAACGAGAGCGAT
The DNA here is from genome assembly GCA_039026655.1 of Cyanobacteria bacterium P01_C01_bin.38. Classification (GTDB taxonomy): domain Bacteria; phylum Cyanobacteriota; class Cyanobacteriia; order Cyanobacteriales; family Nostocaceae; genus Rivularia. The sequence goes on from JBCCLY010000306.1 coordinate 5,221, forward strand.
CGCCACCTCTAACAACTGCTTGGTTATGCGATTCTGCTAGCGCTACTGGATAACCATATCCTTTATGAACTTGTGCCAGCATAAGTCCCAAAGATTCTTCAAACATCTCGGTATCTTCTACTACCCATTGTGGAAATTCTACCCGCGCTATTTCAGTACCCACATGAACGTAGCAAAAGTAAATTTGCTGGTCATCATACAAATCTAAAATGCGCGAATTACTCTTCCACAAAGGACTCCGCTGTCCTGGTTTGAGTTGAGTTGACCATAAAGTACTATCTCGCAATCCTTCAAAAAGTTTACAGGGAATCTTCTCCATTTGATCTGGGCAAAAACTCATACAGTCGGGCGCTTTATGAGGACAAGCCGAC
>JBCCLY010000307.1:0-5547 GCA_039026655.1 Cyanobacteria bacterium P01_C01_bin.38
GAAAGTTTGAGCAACTTGATCGGGTACGGGTTCGCGCCAAACTATAATAAATGGTAAATTTAAATCTGCTAATTGATGTGCTAAACCTAAACCATCGCAAGAATTAAAAAACGCTACTTTTAAACCTTTTTTGATTGCTTCACGGAAAGTATTTCTAATTTCTTCTAAATTCAAACTTTCTGTACTATTAATTTGTAATGAACCAATAGTTCCATCAATACAGCTTTTACTATGTCCGCTATAAAATAATATATCGCAGGGTTCATCCCATAATTTAATAAAATCTTGCCGTTGTGGTTGCTCAAGATTAATTAATTCTGCTCCGCGTTTATGAAGTTTTTCAATTAACTCTTTATCCGCAGCAATATCTATATTTGTACTGTCACCATATATATTAGTAATTCTAACCCTTCTGAATATTCCATCATCTTTATATAAAGGCAAACTTGATTCAGATTCATTTAAACATAAAACAGCTTCATTAACCGAATTGTTTAAATAATTCCATTCTTGCCAAGGTAGCCGATGCAATATATCTTTTGTATAGGTGGATTTTATATTTTGAGTATAAATAGCTAATACAATTTCTGACTCAGAATTTAATTCAATTACTGACTCTAATTTTGACTTAATATTACCAAGCCATTCGTTTAAATTCGCCAGCAATTCTTGAGTGATTTTTTCGTATTCTTGATAACGTTCAGACCGAGAAAACTTGACAATTTTTTTTGTTTTTATACGCGCTCCCAAAGGGTTACTTAAGTTAATATACTCATCTTTCCACTTTTGATATAAAACAGGAATCTCTGGTAATGGGGTTAAATGAGTTTCTAATAGAATAGGGCTTGGACTATCAACTTCACTTACAGTAAGCATATTTTTATCGAAGCCATGCTGAAAATCACCATTACCAAACCTTAAACTTATTGTTAAAAGCATTACCAGTTACTTGTGTTCTACAGTTCGTAGGTTGGGCTGAGGAACCCTTTTAAGCTATTGCCTTGCTTTCCTAACGGAGCCTGTCCGATAAGACATAGGGCATAACCTAATATTACTTATAAAACGAAACCATTTATATCTTTATTAAATACATTATCAGTTAGTATTATTACTGAAGTTGGGTTACAGCGCGTTCTTACTCTTGGTTAATCATGAATATTATCGAGATATGCAAGGTATAAAACCCCACCGTCTGAACGGTGCTAATAATTGGTTGGAAACAAAAACCCCATTCAATTACCTCTCCCTCACTCCCTCACTCCCTCACTCTCTCACTCCCTTACTCTTTAATTTGTGCGCCTTTAACCCAACCTACATTCTACATTCTTGTTAATTATTTCAAGCTGAGAGTTTTTGAGTAATCTTCATTTTCACACCACTCCCAGGTGCAAGAGTTACTCCTCGACGACGCAGCACCTCTGGTTTATTATCTGCTAATTCAAATTGATAACGCGACATAATTGTAGCTAACACCAGTTTCATTTCAAACATTGCTAATGCATCTCCAATACATCGACGGCTTCCTCCACCAAATGGCATAAATTCATAGGGTGAAAACTGTTTTTCTAAAAAACGTTCCGGTTTAAACTTCTTGGGTTCTGGATATAAATCTTCACGTTGATGCAAAAGATATATACAGCCAAAAACCATCATTCCAGGCTTCAATGTTTGCCCTAAAATCTCTACAGATTCTCTAACTTCTCTAGCAAAAGTTATTATGGCTACGGGAGTAATTCGTAGAGTTTCATTACAAACAGCGCTCAAATATGGCAATCGCGAAATACTCATTAAGTCAGAAAAATCATCAATAGTATTTAATTCTTCGAGCAATTTTTCTTTAACACCTGGTGTTTGATGAATCCAATATAGCTCCCAAGCAATCTCTGTAGCTGTTGTTTCATGCCCAGCAAACAGCAACGTTATTAGTTCATCGCGCAATTCTCGATCCGTCATTGAGCTTCCATCTTCGTAAGAAGCTGCCATCAATAACGAAAGAATATCAACCCTTTTTTCTTGCGGATTTTTTCTACGTTCTGCAATTTCTGCATATAATAATTCATCGGCTTTCTCTCTTAGTTTGACAAACTTTCCCCAAGGACTCCAAGCACCTAAATCTTGTTGCAAAAATTCAAAAAATAAAAAACTTGAAGACAATGGTGAGCGAAACATATCCAACATTGAAGCTATTAGTTGTTTAATTTGTTGGTAACGCTCTCCTTCATACAAACCAAAAACTGTTTGTAGAATAACTTGCATCGAAATTTCTTCTGTTACCGAACGAGCTATAAAAGGTTTGTCAACAGATAATTTTGCAAAAACTTTTTCAGTAATATCACAAATTGTTTGCCCATAAGCTTGCATTCTTGCTCCATGAAAAGGAGGAATTAACAGCTGTCTGCGTCGCTTATGAGGTCCTCCTTCAAGCATCACAAGCGAACTTTTCCCCAACAAGGGCTGTAGAATTTTATTAGCTTTACCGCTAGCAATAAATTTCTTTCTATCATTTTTTAATATTTCTTGAATTGCTTGTGGTTGATTAACAAATACAATCTTATCGTCAGAAGGAATAATATCAGCAGCAAAAATATCAGGATATCGCTCAACTGCATCTTCCATATATTCTACAGGATTAGTAACCCATTGCAGTCTTTGTAATAAAACAGGTTTATTGAGAGTATTCGTTAAAGTCATAGCCCTACATTTTAGATATCACTATTAATATAAGACTTATTTCTACAAGAAAGGAATTTACTAAGCTGTCGCGCATTTAATTTGTATTTTTCTAGCGATTTTAGAAACCCGGTTTTTTGGAAAAACCGGGTTTCTGGCACCTATTTTTATTTTTCTAGCGGGCAAGATGCCCGCACTACAAAACATTCACATTTTTGGATTATATGATTTAGCTGCACATCAGCTTAGTTGCTTACAAATCAAACTTCTCCCCCCTAGCCAAACGCTCAACCAACTCGCTGCGAGTCAAATTATTTCCCCGAGCAATATTATCTAAATTCTCCCAAGCAGTATCAGTAAGTCGTAAGGAACGAACGTTTTTAGGTTCTTGATAATCCTGCTCGAATTTACCAGAGCTAGAACGCTTGCGTCGTGAGGTTTTTTCTTTAATTGCACTATATTTATCTGCTTCATTTTCTTGTTTGGGAATAATAAAATTAACTAAGCATTTAATTAATCTTTCTTGCTCCATTGGCATAATTTCCCCAGCCTGGAGCATATATTCAATCATGGTGTAATGCACCAAAGCACCTAAAAATACCCGTGTTGTTGCTTCTGGATCTGCGATTTGTAAGTCAGGATGAGAACGTAAATAATTAGCTATGACTTGAACAACATTGCGATCTATATGGCTAACCATGTATTGCGCGAGCATGGGGAATCTTCCCGATTCACCAATCATTAAGCGAATTAAACCCAAAAATTCTGGCGATTCGCTAACGTCTTTCGCAAATTGATTTAATAAATGAGTTGCAAAATTAGTTAATACTTCAGCAGGTTCCCCTTGAAACATTTCTGGGTTTAATTGATTAAAAGCAACTCCGCGATTTGTAATTAGACGCTCAATTAAAGCGATAAATAATTTTTCTTTATCCTGAAAATAGCTGTAAACGGTGGTTTTTGAAACTCCTGCTGCTGCTGTAACTTTGTCCATTGTGGTTGCAGCAAAACCATTTTTGACAAATTCGTGTATCGCACCTTGCAGAATCGCTTCGACTTTTTCTCCCGATTGCGAAGTCTCTAGACTATTATTTTGACTGGCTTTTTTTACAATTCTTTTCTTGGCTTGCATATTTGAATATTCCAATAAAGAGAATAACTATACTTTGGTTCGTAGTTGCGCTTAAGCGCCAAATATTTAGGGAAGATAGCTATTAATACAAACCCTTTAAAAACTAATGGGACAGACTATTAGTGGTCTTTTTCATTAATTCTGATGGGTGATCAAAAATATTTTTTTCTACCCCCTCTTCCCCATCTTCCCCCTCTACCCCCTCCCTCATCAAAACCATCAAAACTTATGAAACAGACCAATAGTCAATTACCAGGATTCTTTTCAGGCTGATGATGCTTTCTAATTTACCATGTATTACATATTTTGATTCAGCGATGAGACTAAAAAATTCGACTTGCGGTTATTGAGACGATAGATTATCATATCTATCATGTCATCTCATAAAATAGATTCAATTAAAGAACGGATTTTTCAAGCTGCCGAAACCTTGTTGTCTGAGGTTGGAGATTCCTTCACTATGGAGGATTTAGTTAACAAAACTAGTGTTTCCCGTGCAACAATTTATCGGCATGTAGGTAACAAAGAAATGCTGTTAAAATCCTTAGCTAAAGAACGGGGTATAGCTTTCGAGCAACTGACAGATGTGCGAACGCGCATTTTACAAGCAGCCCGGAAAGTCTTTGGAAAGCATGGTCTTTCCAACTGCACAATGGAGCAAATTGCTAATGAGGCTGGAGTTGGAGTTGCAACTGTATACCGTCATTTTGGTGATAAAGATAATCTTGTCTGGACTTTCATCGACGAAATGTCTCCACGGACAATTGCTCAAAACCTATTGCTTGAAGTAAGCAATGATACTAGATCCGACCTGAAAAATTTTGCGATCGCGATTCTTCCATCGTTTTACGAGAATAGAGATATTATGCGTCTCATTCTTGCCAATCACCAAGCTGAAAAAGCCTATGTAGAGAAACTACGTAGAGGTTCAGATAAAATGCTTGATTTTTTAGCTAATTATTTTCAAGCTCAGATTCAAGCAGGTAATTTACAGGACATAGCACAACCACAGGAACTTGCTCTGACGTTTATGGGGATGATTTTTTCTTTTACTGTTTTTGCTCCGGTTCATCATGGTATAGAGCTTGATGATAGCGAACGAATAGGTAATTTGATTGTGCAAATATTTCTTGACGGAATTCATAAATAAACAATGAAAACAACTTTCGGTATTTTGATTGGAACCGTTGTTGCATTAATGGTTCTAGCTTTGTCTCAAGGTTTGAATACCTTTACTTTCGGTCTAAATAAATCTTGGCAGCAATTTATCAGTTTTTTACCAGTATTGATAGTTGCAATGTTAATAAGTGGCTTTACTGATGTGTTATTACCCAAAGCGCTTGTGGAACGGTGGCTATCGGACGCATCAGGATGGCATGGTATCGGTCTAGCTTATATAGCGGGTGTTTTAACTCCTGCTGGAGGAGTAATTGGACTACCTTTAGTGGCTACATTTTACAAAGCAGGTGTAGGCTCTAGCGTACTAATTACCTATATGACTTCAATGACAACAATGTCGCTTTTAAGGATTCCTCTAGAACTTAGTTTTTGCGGCTGGCAACTAACAAGTTTAAGAGTCACTGTATCTTTAGTATTACCAATAGTTGCTGGAATTTTGGCACGCTTTTTATCACCCTGGTTTATTCATCCATAAGTTAGATTTTATATCAAAGCTACCTTCAACACCTTGACAATTACAACTGGACTGTTTAGTTTAGTATTAAGCGATTAAACGATTTAGTTCA
>JBCCLY010000308.1:0-5545 GCA_039026655.1 Cyanobacteria bacterium P01_C01_bin.38
AAGCGGAAAAGATTTAGCATCTTTGGGCTTGACATAAACCTTCTGCTGCGGTTCCAAATGCAATTCATCAAATCTATCTCTAGTCAAATGTGCGGTAACAACTTGCCCGTCATCTAACGTTAATTCTGCTTGAATTTCCCAACCCAAATGTATTAATCTACTCACGCGAGCCGGAACTGTTGTCCCATTAGGAGAAGTTTCAACAATCACATCTTGAGGACGTAAAAACATTTCTGACTGTGGGGAATCAAATCCGTTACTTTGAAATATGCCGGAGGTGCTTGGTAACACGTTCACTGGACCAATAAAACTCATTACAAAAGCTGTGGCAGGATGATCGTAAATCTCTGCTGGCGTACCTATTTGCTCAACTTTCCCTTTATTCATCACCACAATTTCGTCGGAGACTTCCATCGCTTCTTCTTGATCGTGGGTAACAAACACTGTGGTAACGTGGACTTCATCGTGCAATTTTCGCAACCAAGCGCGTAAATCTTTACGAACTCTGGCATCCAGCGCTCCGAAGGGTTCGTCTAATAATAATACTTTTGGTTCGACTGCTAAAGCTCTGGCTAATGCAACTCTTTGTCTTTGTCCCCCGGAAAGTTGGGATGGATATCTGTCACCAAGTCCGCTTAATTGCACTAAATCTAATAATTCATCGACTCGGGCTTTGATTTTCGTTTTTGGTGCTTTACGAATTTCTAAGCCGAAAGCAATGTTTTTCCGTACCGTCATATGCTTGAAGAGAGCGTAATGTTGAAACACAAAACCAATGTTTCGCTCTTGTACGCTTTGGTATGTGGCATCTTTACCAGTTAAGAAAATTTTACCGCTATCTGGCATTTCCAAACCCGCAATTAGTCTTAACAGAGTAGACTTTCCCGAACCAGAAGGCCCCAACAAAGCCACCAGCGAGCCGCTTTTGATTTCCAAGTTGACATTATCAACGGCTTTAAAACTGCCAAACTGCTTGCACGCGCTTTCAACTACTATGCCCACTGTAAAATAAATCCTCTGTAACTAATCTACGGTTTGTTAGTAGGGATACCGTATTTTATATATACCATAGTATTTTAGATTTTAGATTTTAGATTTCGGGTTGTGGATTTTCGATTGATTGCTTAAAGATATTGAACAGTGAACAGTGAACAGTGAACAGTGAACAGTGAACAGTCATCAACTAACAATTAACAACTATCAACTAACAAATATCAACTAACAACTAACCACTATCAACTATCAAGCAAAAAACCATAATATTATATTCAAACAGATTAAAACGGCTAAAAGTATACCGTTGATGAGAAAATCGCGTTTATGCTGTTTAAATTTTCTTTCTATTAAAGCTCCTCCGGTTGCGAACAAAAATCCTTTTAATGGTTTGGGAATTTGATCGTAATAGGGCTTATAGCGCAACAGATTTGCTATTAGTTGAACTGTTCCGTAAAGGGTGATTCCGAAAAGCCCTAACCGGAAGAGACTGTATAAATTGAAATAGTTCTCCATTACAGTGTTGTTTGATTCTTTTGCATATAGACCAAGGTAACAGTAATTATCTATTACCAATTACCCATTACCAATTACCAATAATATTAGATGTGTTTAAGGATTATTTTTACGGCGATCGCCAATATTGCAGCGATGATACTACCAGTTAATGTAATTCTGACGATACGGTTGTATTTCCGCACTTCGATATCAGCTAATTCTTCTGCAACTTCAATTCCTTTATCTGCTGATTGCTTAGCATATTTACTAACTTCTACAGCTAAGGTAGAGACAACGGAAAGAATCACAGCGGCATCGTCGGTAAGTCCTAATACGGGAATTATATCCGGAATTGCATCGAATGGAGAAACCAAATAAAGTAACGAACCGATTGCTAATGCTTTTGATGTCCAACCAGCTTTAGGATCTAAAACCATTTGAAATAATGATTGAATTTTAGGCCAAATTTCTTTAATTGGACCGCGATTCATTGAAGGCAATTTTTCGGCAATTTTATGAATATCTTGCTGAATATTCTGCGGATTGACGGATTTAACAAGGTTATGAAATATATTCTTTATTTTACTACTTTTGTTCGCAGTTTCTAATCTTTCTTCTACTTCTTCAATAACTTCTTCTGTTTTAACTTCCTGTTTTTCTTTTTGAGTTAACTGACTAAATAACTTCTTTATTTTATTTGAGCTATTTGCATTGGTTTTTACAGGTTGTTCGCTAACTTGCGGTTTAACTTCTTCAATTGCATTTTGAGTTGACGATTGCGCGGGAATATTATTATCTTTATTATCTTTGTGCCAAATATTTTGTATAATCGATTGCAATTTATTCTTTTTACTAGCTTCTTTGTTATTTTCAGCTTCTACTTCTTGATTAATTGGTTTGATATCTGGGGCAATTTCTTTACTTTGTGCTTCTACTTTTGCTATTTCCTCAGAATGGGAATCTTTACGAAACTTATTCCATATTTGTTTGATAAATCCATTCTTCGCTTCCAAGGGCGTTTCATCTGGGGGTGATGGTTGGATATCTATAGTTTTGTAGCTCTCTACTTCATCCGTTTCTTTTTTAGAGTTACCAAAAAATCTATCCTTGATTCCCATACTCATCACCTCATTTTCTCAATCACTTTCTAAATATAAGCAAATATCCCGTGACTATGCATCAAACCAGATGAATGTAAATCAAAGGCTGTTTAAATCTGCAAAATTATATCTTTGGTTAGAAGATTTTTTTACTCCGATTCGCAAGCAATACCATCATTATCTCTATCCTTCCTTTTAGCCCACGGGTTAGCGGCAACGTTAATATTTTTAATACCTCGTGCCCTTAATTCTTTACAGGTACCAGATTGCCGAGGAATAATTTCACTAGTGGTTGCACTAACTTGCTGCTTGTTATCAACGGCGATAGGATTTTCAGATGTAGGATTTTTCGCCACCGTACAGTATTGACTTCTATATTCTTGTACCAAACCTTCCGCTCTTTCAGGGTAATCAGCAATACTTTTTTTCACCGCTTGTCTAATTTGCTTTCTGCTTAAACCCTGCAAACTTGTCCGATTGTAGTTAGCGATCGCGATTGTTGCAACTCGAATTTTATATTTTTGATCTATCTCACCGCATCCAATTTTACTGCTTATATTTGCAACTAGCTTATCTAAATTAACTGGTTTTTCAGCATTATTTGTTGATTTCGCTAACTGTTTAACTTCTTGGCTTGAATTGATTGGTTTATCCGCAGATTTGGCAATCGGATTGGCTGTAGGTGCTGCTTGTAAGGTTGCAGATGGTAATGGTTTAACGATATCAGGTTCGGGTACTGCTTTTAAAGTTGGTATTGATGATGGCGATACTTCAGGTACGATGCGAGATACGGGAGTAATTTCGGCTACAGGCTCTTGTATTTGAGAAGATTCGGTTGTTTTACTAGAAGTCGAAGTCTCGCAAGCAGTAATAGATAAAGCCAATAGTGTAAATAATAATATCTTATTCATCTTCTTTTGTGGTAAATGTACTTAGAGTATACTTACCATGACTGTACTTACGTACAATGTGATTTGAATCACGATAGATTGTAATCTAATAAACGAAGGCTGATTCATAAATATAGCAATACGCACGATGAGTCGTGAGAAAGCTAGGTGCCAGAAACCCGGTTTTTCCAAAAAACCGGGTTTCTAAAATCTCACAAATGATTTAGGAGTGCTATATATGTTGGGTTACGACGCAAAGTTTATTGATTGGTAAATAATTTAATTTTGTCGTGCGTCTAACCCAACCTACAATTACTATAAACAATGGGTTTAATCCATAAATTGGTGTTGGGTTACGACGCAAAATTAATTGATTGGTGAATAATTTAATTTTGTCTTGCGTCTAACCCAACCTACAATTACTACAATTATTAACAACTATCCACTAACTACTAACAACTAACGATATAAACATACATTCCCAAACCAAACGCGGTTGAGCGTAACAAAGTAAAGCTTTCCGAGTCTTTTCAAGCTGTTGAATAATATTTGGTTGTCGTGAATTCTGCCAATACGACTGTTGCAAATAATCAACCAACCATAACTGCGCTTCATTATCCAATGTTTTATCAACTTGTTTGGCTAATTCCAACGCAGAGCGGTAAGTTTTAGGTGCTTGAGTGCAGGAGCGCAATAAATCTAAGGGAATATTCTGCATTTGTTCGTAGGCTTCAATCGCTTTCCCCGGACTTCCTGCTGCTATACTCAACACTGTAGGATGATTCAATACTTCACTGCGCCCTGATAATGCTAGCACTTGAGACATTGCAGCTGTATCTAAACAGTAAAAAGGAATTTTCTGACAGCGAGAAACTAACGTTGTCAAAATAGAATCGGGTGTTGGTGCAATCAAAATTAAAGTTGCTTTCCCCGGCTCTTCTAAGGTTTTAAGTAAAGCATTTGCAGCCGATTCTGCCATAGTTTCGGCTTGTTCTAACACTACTATATTTCTCGGCGCTTCCAAAGGTGGACGACTAAGAAATTCAGTTATTTCGCGAATTTGTTCTAAACGAGTTATTGGCGGTGCTTTACGCTTTAATCCCTTTTCGGCGGCAACTTTTGCACTAAGTAACTTTCCTTGATGTTGATAACTTGGCTCTACCCAAAGCAAATCGGGATGATTTCTTTTTTCTATTTTGCTTTTAACAACAGCAACATCGCGATTATTTTGAGAAAATACCAATTCTAAAAAGCATTGTGCAGTTAAACTTCTTCCCACACCAGGAGTACCCACAAACAAATACGCTGGCGCAATTCTATCTTTTGCAACAGCTTGTTTAAGTAATTCTACAGCTTGGGTTTGTCCTATTAGTGGCGCGAAGAAATCCATTTTCAATTATCAATTATCAATTATCAATTATTAATTATTAATGACTTTACCTTATTAATTATATTATGTTCGTAATTAGGACTTTAGTCCTCAGAGCGAAGACAGCGCCTACTACAAACTCGTCAATCATGCGACAGGCTGCCAAGGAAAATTTAGTAGGTGAGGGTTTCAACCGCCGGGAAAATTACCAATGCCCCATGCCCAATCCCCAATGCCCCATCCCCAATTCCCAATCCCCAATCCCCAATTACCAATTACCAATTCCCCATTCTTCCAATTTAGAAGTTAATATCTGCTGAATTTGTTTTTGTACTTTTTCTTTATCTAAACCAGCTTCTATTCTAAAATTTCGTTGTGGAGATAATGCTGCTTGCTCAGAATATCCTTTCTGCACGCGACGATGAAATTCAATTTTTTCTTGCTCGATTCTATCTGCTTTGTCTCCGCTTTTTCGCTTTCGTGCCATTCCTTGTTCAACTTCTAAATCTAACCACAAAGTTAAATCACTTTTTAATCCAGATGTAGCTATAGAGTTAAGTTGATTAATCAAATGAGTGTCTAAATTGCGACCGTAACCTTGATAGGCTATCGTCGAATCAATATAGCGATCGCACAATATTATTTTTCCCGATTTCAAGTTAGGAAGTAGTTCTTGCTCTACGTGTTGAGAGCGA
>JBCCLY010000309.1:0-5535 GCA_039026655.1 Cyanobacteria bacterium P01_C01_bin.38
ACCCCCTCTCCCCCCTCTCCCCCCTCTCCCCCCTCTCTCCTTTCGGACGGAATAAATGCGAATGCTCTGGGTGATACAATCGCGATCGCGCTGTTGCTTCACCGAGGGCGGGGCTAATTATATAAAGTGTGGTGCGAATTAGTTTTTCTTTGTGTGTAATTTCTGCTATCTCGTTGAGGGGAACTACAAGGATTTTTTCGTCGTGCCAGCCGACTCGAAAGCAGATTGCTACGGGGGTTTCGGGTGGATAATGTTGGAGTAGTTTGGTTTGGGAATCTTCGATGTGACGAGCGCTTAAGTACAGGCAGAGACTAGCTTGATGTGCTGCTAATGAGGCTAATTCTTCTTTTGGCGGTACTTGCGTGCGTCCGCTGATGCGGGTAAGTATAATGGTTTGCACTAAGCCAGGTACCGTAAGCTCTACATTTAATTTTGCGGCGGCGGCTTGGAAGGCGCTGATACCGGGAATCACTTCAAAAGGAATTTCGGCTTGTGCAAGTTGCTGCATTTGTTCGTGGATGGCGCTGTAAAGACTTGGATCTCCTGAATGCAAACGCACAACTGATTTATCATCTTTGACAATATCCACCATCATCGGCACAATTTCTTCGAGGGTTTTAGAAGCCGTGCGAATGATTTGGGCATCTTCCCGACAAAATTCTAAAATTTCTTGAGGAACTAAAGAGTCTGCAAATAAAACTACATCGGTTTGTTCGAGGAGCTTTTGCGCTCTAATCGTTAGTAAATCTGGGTCGCCAGGACCAGCACCCACAATATAAACTGCTGGCTTTAATTTCTGAATAGAATATTCTTGACTCAAAATACTAGTACTTTTACGCATATAAATAACAGGAAATGCCTTCTCCTTCAAACTTTTTCAGGAAATATCACGGTATCTTTCCGGATTCAACCCCTATATATAGAAATATTGATTGGTAGATGCACCCTGGTTAAGCCCTAGAGAAAACTCTGGGGCATTTTTTATTTTTGGTATTTGGTAGTTGGTAGTTGGTATTTGGGCATGGGGGATTGGGGATTGGGGATTGGGAAGAGTTAGGAGTTAGGAGTTAGGAGTTAGGAGTTAATAATTTTTATTTCTACCCCCTCTACCCCCTCTTCCCCCTCTTCCCCCTCTTCCCCCTCTTCCCCCTCTCACCCCATCACCTCATCTCCCTGACTTTCTCTTCACTCTGGGTAGAGACGACATCTGGTAGGGGGCGTTTTCTGATATAAAGCCACCATAAGCCAGCTAATCCTATGGCTATTTGTACTAAACTTACTACTTGAGCGATTCTTAAGGGGCCAAGCATTAAGCTATCTAAACGCAATCCTTCAATCCAAAAGCGTCCTAAGCTGTAACCTACGAGATACACCAAGAATATTGTTCCTGTTTTTAAGGGAAGCTTTCCTTGCAAGCCTCGAAAGAATAATATCATCAGCAAACTGAATATCATTACATTCCACAATGATTCGTAAAGGAATGTGGGATGAAAGAAGCTTTCATCTATGAATTCTGGGGGACGCGGGTAAATTTTTGAGCCATCGATAAGCGTGATTTCACGGGGAATATAAAGCTTCCAAGGTAAATTAGTCGGCTTGCCAAAGGCTTCTGAGTTAAAGAAATTTCCCCAGCGTCCAATTGCTTGCCCTAAAATCAGCGAGGGAGCCACTAAGTCTGCTAGTTGCCAAAATGAAACTTTTTTGAGTTTAGCAAAGAGTACAGCGACTATTAGACCTCCTATAATCGCTCCATGAATAGCAATACCACCCTTCCAAATAGCGATAATATCCCCAGGACGTTGAGAATATTCTTGCCATTGAAATAAAACGTAATATATTCTAGCGGCTGGAATTGCGCCAATTACCAGCCAAATCGATAAATCGCTTAATAAATCGGGATTGACATTACGACGCTTCGCCAAATACTGAGAAAGCGTAACACCAATCAATACTGCTGAGGCAATTAACAAGCCATACCAGCGGATAGTTAATGGCCCTAATTTTACTAAAATTGGGCCCGGAGAAGTAAACATAAACGCCAAGGGCAAATAGGAAATATCCAGTGCCATGCGAAATACCGTAACGAAGATTGTTGCACTCATACTTTGACACACTCCCGTATTTTTGCAAGGAGGGAGTGAGGGGATGGGGAGAGGGGGAAGAGGGGGTAGAGTGGGTAGATTAAATTATTTTCAACTCCTAACTCCTAACTCCTAACTCCTAACTATTCCCAATTGTTACCCAGTTACTATTTGTTAAGGATTGAAGTTTGATATTATGGGAAACTCAATTCTTGGCTGTATAAAATTTGAGCAAGATTCAGTAAATATTTCTAAATATTTCTAAAACTTTGTGGGCAAATTAATGGGAAAATACTGGTCATATGAGAATATTTTTTTTCTGTATTGGTTATTTCCCTAACCCTTTTTCTTGAAATCTGGTTTGTATTAAGTTTTCTGATACCAAGGGTGCAGTGTAGAAGTTCAATTACGTAGATACCTTTGGCTGATTGCTATGCAGAAGCGTTTAACACCAAAACAAGTTTCTCAGATTGTCGCAGAAGTTGAACGTTTATCTCAACGGCGACAATCTGAAATTGAAGTGGAAGAGTTACAGCAGATTTTACATGAGCTAAATTTACCTGACGATTTGCTTGATGAAGCGGTAATGCAGGTTTATCGCAAGCAAGCTATGGATAATCAAAGGAGGCGCAATCGTTTGATTATTGGGAGCGTGCTGGCTGTGGTGGTAGGTGCTATTGCTGCCACATTTTTTATGCAGCAACAGCAGCAACAAGCGCTTGAAGGTATTAATTTTTCTAACAGTCGAATTGGTTTTAGGCGCAATGATTTTGTAAACTTGGAAGAAATTGACCGCAAAAAAACTCCGGAAGTATTCTATAATGTCACTCTTGAAGATGCGCCGGTAGGAAAAAAGGTAGAATTAGGCTGCAATTGGGTTAATCCAAACCGTGAAATTGCTCATCGCAATAGTTGGAAAACTAAAACTATTAATGCAAAACTTTGGAATACTCATTGCCGGTACAAATTTAACGAAAATGTTCCTCCTGGTAACTGGATGGTACAAATGACTCTGGATGATGAAGTTAAAACTAGTAATAGATTTGTTGTTAGGTAATTTGGGGATTGGGGATAGGGCATTGGGCATTGGGCATTGGGGATAGGGCATTGGGTATTGATAATTGAAAAAATATTTTTAGTTCGTAGTAAGGGTTTTAACCCTCTAAAATACTGATAATTGATAATTGATGATCCACACCTTCCAGGTGATAATTGATAATTGTTAATTGAAAATTGATAATAGGTTATTGGGGTTGCGGTAATTCGTCTGAATCGGAAGCTCTTTTAAATAAGGTGTTTAATAAGGCATCTGATAAGAAAAAGTTGCAAAGAGTTAGTTATGCTCAAGAGAATTGCTTTTTCTGTTTAGCTCGTTGGATTACAAATCAAAGTTTTATTGACGGCGAAGAAATCGTTAAAAATCAAGATTTTTGTCAAGTATCACTTTCCGCTGCTGGTATTCCAGAGTTGGCAGATGCAGTAATTAAGTTTGAAAATAAACGTTTAATTTTAAGTCGAGATAGAATAGGGCGCGTACCTTTATATTGGTTTCGACAAGGGCAGATAATTTGGTTTGCAACGCGAATGCAGTTGTTATTATCTGTTTTGGATTCTCCACAAGTTAGTATTCCAGGTTTTTACGGCTATAACTGTTTTTCTTACGTACCTAATCCTTTAACTCCCATCGAAAATGTTTTTACGGTACCCGCAGGATGTGAAATCGTTTGGGAAATTAATCGAGATTCTAGAAATATATCAAATACACAAAATTCGTATCAATGGAAAGAAGCTAAAAATTTAATTCGGGATGAAAAAACGGCGATATTGCAATTACAAAATTTATTAAAAGATGCGATTCACCATCAAATTAGTGATTTAGGTGATTTGGAAGTAGGAGTATTTCTTTCTGGTGGATTAGATTCTTCTGTTGTTGCGGCTTTATTAGTGCAAGCTGGGATAAAAGTAAAAGCCTATGCTCTAGATTTTGGCGAATATGCAATTTCTGAATTACCTTTTGCTGAAGCTGTCGCCGCACATTTGCAAATTCCTTTGGTAAAAGTTGACGCAACACCGAAGCGAATTAAATCAGCAATTAGTGCTACCGTCAAAGCTTTAGATTTACCTTTTGGCGATGGCGTGACGGTACCAATATATTTACTGTGCGAAGCTGCATCAAAGGAAACTTCAGTAATTTTTAACGGTGAAGGGGGAGATCAATTATTCGCTGGATGGACAAATAAACCTTTAATAGCTGCCGGTATTTATAATTCTGAAGATTTTAATCAACAATATCTACGAACTTATCATCGACTTTATGGTTATGAATCACAATCTTTTCAATCAAAACTATTTAGTCAAATTGAAAACATTAATCCAGAAGATTGGATTGCAGAAGCATTAAACCCAGAATTTACCAATAATATTTTAGCCAGATTGCGACGTGCTAGCTTGATGCTCAAAGGCGCACAAAATATTCATCCCAGAGCTACGAATTTAGGAAAAGCCTTTAATTTAAGAGTGCGATCGCCATTTTGCGATTTACAATTAACTGAATGGAGTTTTGCACTTTCTGGAGAGCTTTGTTTGCAAGGTAATACTGAAAAATATATCCTTAAACGTGCCGTAGAAACATGGCTACCATCAGAAATTGTCTGGCGAGAAAAACGCGGTATGGGAGTACCTTTAAATAATTGGTGCTTGGGTGAATTGTGGGGAGAAGTTAGTAAAAGATTGAATACAGGAATCTTGAAATTTGAAGGGTTTTATCAAGAAGATATTATTCGGAAAATTCTCGCAGGTGAAATTGGGGGGCAAATTCGTCAGCGTCGTATCGGTGAAGTTTTATGGTTGTTATTAATGTGGGAGATGTGGCGAATTGAAGTTTTGGGTGAGAAAGCAGAAGGGAGAGTTTTTGATTATCGATTGTTGTGGTTGAGGGTTTTGCAGAAGTTTAAATAATGGGGATTGGGCATGGGGGATTGGGGATTGGGGATTGGGGATTGGGGATTGGGGATTGAGTATTTTGTAGGGTGTGTTACGGCGCGAAATTTTTGCATGGATAAACGAATATGTATCCGAAGCCGTAACGCACCATCCGGGATTATAGAATTCTAAAATCATGGGAGCATCCCTTGAGGTAGAAATTTATTTTTGTAGTGCGAGCATCTTGCTCGCTATGTATATCTAGCAAGCAAGATGCATTTCCTTACGGAAACACTGCGTTAACGCACTACCAAATTGTATTTTTGCAAAATCGGGATGCTCCCAAAATCACTGTTATATACACCGACTTTATTAATAATATGAAAGCTCACAAAATCGAAACTGTTTTAAACGAAGATGGAATTTTAACGCTACAGGGATTACCTTTTCATGCTGGAGATGCTGTAGAGGTAATTATTCTTAAAACTTCTATTTTCAAACAACAACCAGCTTCGGAATCTCAAATAAAAAA
>JBCCLY010000310.1:0-5530 GCA_039026655.1 Cyanobacteria bacterium P01_C01_bin.38
TCTACTACATAACCTTTATCCATCATCAAAATAATATCAGCATTACGGATTGTACTTAATCGATGTGTAATAAAGAACACTGTTCTTCCTTTAAAGGCTTCTGCTAAATTTAAGCATACCTGACGTTCTGATTCATAGTCTAAAGCACTAGTAGCTTCATCAAGAATTAATAAACGTGGATTTTGCAAAACTGTACGAGCAATTGCGACTCTTTGCCGCTGTCCGCCGGATAAAGCGCTACCTCGTTCACCTACTCTACTATTGTAACCATTAGGCAAGTCCATGATAAATTCATGTGCTACTGCAATTTTAGCAGCTTCTATAATTTCTTCTGGGGTAGCATCAGGATAATTTAAGGCGATATTTTCCTGTACCGAGCCTTCAAATAGTAATGTATCTTGTGGCACAATACCTACTTGCTGTCGTAGGGAGTAAAGTTCTACTTTATTAATATCGTAGCCATCAATGAGAATCCGTCCCGATTCTAAAGGATAAAGGCGCGGTAGCAATTTCATTAAGGTACTTTTACCGGAACCACTTTGTCCGACGACACCAATAAATACCCCAGCTGGAAATTCTAAACTAATGTTATTTAACTGCATTGGGCCGGTGGGTTTGAAGCGGAAGGAAACGTCATCGTATTTAACAGATCCTTCAATCATCGGCATGGGAATGTTACCTCTGTCTTCTTCGCTGGCTTCTTGGGGTGAGTCGATAATATCGCTCAAGCGTTCCAAGGATAAAGCGGTTTCTTGGAAGTTTTGCCACAACTGGGTAAGACGTAGTAAGGGAGAAGTCACGTAACCGGCGATGATACGAAAAGCGATTAACTGTCCCAAAGTTAGTTTATTGTCTAATACTAAATAAGCTCCCACCCACAGCACGAGTAACCCGGAAAGTTTATTTAAGAAACCACTAGTAGATCCGGCAGCGGTAGAAGTTTGTACGTTTTTGAAACCAGCACTTACGTAACGAGCATAACGTTCTTGCCATTGCCAGCGCGAACGTAATTCAATATTTTGGGCTTTAACTGTTTGAATACCGGACAAAATTTCTACTAAGTGGGATTGCGCTTCGGCGTTACGTTCTGCTTTAAACCGTAGCTGTCGCCGCACGATAGGAGAAACGAAAAAAGTAAGAATCGCAAATAGCGGCAATGTTCCCAAGGCTACTAAAGCTAGTATCCAGCTATAAATAAACATTACCACAATATAGATTACGGAGAAAACCGCATCTAATACCACCGTTAAAGCGGTTCCCGTTAAAAAGCTGCGAATTTTTTCTAATTCGTTCACCCTTGTGGAAAGTTCACCTACAGGTCGCTTTTCAAAGTAACGTAATGGTAGCCGCAGTAAATGGTCGATAATTTCCGAACCCAAAGCTAAGTCAATACGGTTGGTGGTATCGACAAATAAATAAGTCCGAATAGTACCAATAATTGCTTCAAATACTGCAATTACCAGTAGAAATACACCTAAAACTTGCAGCGTATCGGGACTATTTTGGTTAATTACTTTATCGATAATGACCTGAGTTACAAGCGGGTTAGCCAAACCAAATAACTGGTAGAAGAAAGAGGCAATAAATACTTCTACCAATACGCCTTTATACTTATTTAAAGATGGCAAAAACCAACTTAAGCCGAATTTCTGCTGCGGGGTTTCTGAGGTGGCTTGCAGCAGCAATATGGGAATAGCATCTTGTTGTTCTTCGGTTTGAGGTTGTGACTGAAGCAGCACCTGGGCTACATCTGAGGTGGATTTACGCAGGATTCCCGATTCTGGTACGCCAACTACTATGGTTTTGTTGGTAACTTCGTAAAGTACGGCATAACCATCTTGCCATTGCACTATGGCAGGGGGTTCAATTCTTCCTAACGAACCGGAGGGTACGCCAACAAGTTGGGGTCTTAAACCTACTAATTGAGCTACAGCACCGCACTGCTGCAACGACAGCGAACCCGTGCGCTTTTTTTGATTGATTAAAACTTTGCGAATAACTTCCTTGCGGAAGGGCATATTTAGATGCTTGCTCAACATATGAAAACAAGCAAGAATTCCATTTATTTCGCCACTACCGCGCACGTGGGGATATTTAATCGCAGCAGTAGCATCTTGCTTGTTAGAATGACTTTCTGCTTCTGGTGGTTCGGTAGGTGCATAGGGAATATCGTCAAATCCACTCGAAGACTCCCCAGGAGGAATTACTTCGGCAATGTGTATTGGTTGCGCTGCTTCGGTAGTATCTTGCAGAATGTCTTCTGATGGTGAAAAGACATTTTCTTTCACTCCTAACAAACGAACCCGACTTCCTTTTGGTAAGGATTCATCTTTGTCAAAACGATTGCCGACTAATTCGGGGGAAACTGTTCCTCCACTTACCAACCAAACATAATCGGGATCTAATTGGTTTGCAGCATCGCGACTTGTTAAGTTAACAATCTGCGTTTCATCAAAAACTTTGAGTGTTAATTCTTTGCAGTTAGCGCACTCAGATGCTTGTAAAATTAAATGATTATTTGCTTGTTGCGCCAGTTGCTTCGATAATAGTTCAAATACTTCAACTATTCCTGCATGATTGTAGAAATATGATGCAAAACTTTCTTCTTGGCTTAATAAAGCAAGAAAATCCGCAGCACTAAAGTTAATACAAATAACTTCCGTCGAAGCAATAGCAGTACTACCAGGTACCCCCCGCACTGTTTCAAGCGAACCCATAATTTCTCCGGGTTGCAGTCTTGCTAAAGTTACGGGTATTTGGGTTTGAGGTTCGTAACCCAATAAACGCACTTGCCCGGAAAAAAGCACGGATATTTGAGCGGGCATTTTTTCCCGCGCCAGAATCACCTGTCCCATGCGGTAGCGGAACAGTTGTGCTTTTTCTAAAAGCTTTGCCATTGCGGGAGGTTGCAGCTGGTTAAAAGGAGCAATCCCTGCTAAAAATTCTTGGATGTTAGTTGTTGTATAAGTCATGGGAATTTTGGATTATGTCCTTACGGACACGCTATGCTAATGGATTTTGGATCAATCCTCTAGATGCACCTGAAAACTTAAGAATTTTGGATTTTGGATTAAATGAAATGGTGACGTGTCTTTGCTGATAAAACTTAGTTCATAAAGCACTCTCAAAGGAATGACATATTTTTTTGTTTTTTTAGCTAAACTGGTTTAGCTAAAAAACGTTTAAATTTCAATCCAAAATCTGTCTTAGAAAGTTTGGGGGAATGTCACTTGCTACGTACTGCGGGAAACCCCAAGTACAAACTGGCTTAAATTTCCATAAAATCTAAAATCTAAAATACAATTAATCCTCAGCAGTATCAGTAGTATCACCTTTATCTGCCGATAATTGAGCATTATTCTTGATAGTAGAAGATATCTCCCCGGAAAGCCAGGTTTCAAATTGCTCGTTTAATAGTCGTTTGTGGGTAGCTGCGTCTAACTGAGCGGGAAGAAATTGTTCTAAGCGGACGATTAAAATCCAATCTCCTAAGCGAGTTGGTGGTAATGCTTGTCCCGGTTGAGATTTAAGCAACATTTTTGCTAAAACCGGATGGGGAACCCCTAACTCTACCGGACCAATTAAACCACCCGTCTGGGCTTCTGGCCCCTTAGAATACTCGCGAGCAAGTTCTGCAAAAGGCTGCTCGTCTTCTTGAACGCGAAAGTATAATTCTTGGGCAACGGCAATATCATTAACCCGAATCAGCGAATAAATTACTTTATCCAACTTTTCTTTGCGCTGAAGAAAATATGGCTCTACCTTCGATCCCCAGGTATCTTGCTTAAATTTTTCTAAGCGAAGAGTGCGAGTCACCAAATAATCGAGCTGTTCTCGTTGCAAGCCACGGGATTTCAGCCAAGCTTGTAATTGTTGTTCATCTCCTAGCTGCTGCTGCTGATAAAACTGTTTATAAGCTTCTTGCACTTCTTCTTCTGAGAGCGTTATAGAAGCAGTTGCATTTTCAATCACTATTTCTCTAAGCAACTGAGGCAGCATTCCGTACTGCTTGAGCAACGGAAGAATCTCATCAACATTAATTGCGCGATCGCCAATTTGTAAAAGTGCGGTCATAATATCAGTAACATTCGGGTTGCCGCTGTCATAATTTGTTTCAATCAAAGATTATCTATAAAGTTATTAACAGGTTTTAACTATGTTAATAAAGAATAAAAGACAACATTTGGTTAATTTTGGTAGTAACTGCTGAATGTTATTAATACCTAGATTTAGGAACATACGCCATTCGGGCAATTACTGAAAAATATAGTAGTGAAAAAATCTTGAATTTGCCAAGAGTACTATAAATACATACGTAAATTTTTTTACCGTTTTTACACAGTTTTTTTTATTTTAGACAATCTATTTAATAGTTTAACCGTTGTCAAAAAATTGATATGTGGTTTTTCGTATAACTTGAATAAGAGCAGGTTTAATAACCTGTCCATATGAACGATTAAACAATCGATTGGAATTATTTAAACCGTAAAATTATCCTTGACATGATGGGTATTCTAGTGATAAAGGCAACTATAGATAAAATTTTGTGCTATCTTCTTCTATTTTCTGTAAGTAGCCGAAGGGTATTTAGAGCCATCAGTGTTTGCTTGGATATACGAGAAGTAACAGTCAGGTTGTGAAGAGGATTGGTATTAGAATTTAGTGAAAATAATTTTTGGTTGAGAAATTTGCAATCTTGTTTGATATCCTCTACTGAGGTTGAAAATTAAGTTTGAAATTGAAAATTTTGATGCAATAAAATAGCCCTGCTTTTTTTGCAGGGCTAGATACAGCATATTTCATCAACGCGGAGGTACATTCGGACGGGCAAGGATGCCCATCCCACAAGAATTTGATGGTGTGAAGCTGTACCTTATTTGTCTGCAAAATGCTGTAAGTGGCTGTGGCTGTGCAATCCGCAGATTTTTAGATTGTAAAGTCCATCTTGACAATCAAGTCGTTATAGTCGAAGTCGCCACCATTGGGTAAATCTTCAAAACCAAAGGTGTTATCTGCGAGTAAGCGAATATGATCAACTCCGTCTGCGTTTGCTCCTAAATATGGGAAGTATACTTGGGGATTATTGCTAGTATCGCTATCGGTAAGTTGTTCAAGACTACCGTCGATGATAATCAAAGGAGCAATAATCGAACCTGTTTCAATTT
Source organism: Cyanobacteria bacterium P01_C01_bin.38 (assembly GCA_039026655.1). Lineage (GTDB taxonomy): Bacteria > Cyanobacteriota > Cyanobacteriia > Cyanobacteriales > Nostocaceae > Rivularia. Next base: position 5,166 of record JBCCLY010000310.1, read on the forward strand.
GTGTGCTTCCGGTTTCTACACTTTGGTTTGCGGCACTAAATTTAATAACTTCACCTGTAACTGCATCTTTAACAAGATTATCGAGGGCTGCTTGTTGGTAGGTGCTGGTATTAGGTACGAATCCGTCAACTTTCCCATCAATATCAACTTTATAGAAGTAAACTTCGTTGTTGAATGCAGCTTCTCTGAATACAGAAAAGTCAGCAGTTACTACATCTTGGCTCAAACCTGTTAAATCAATTAATTCAGCTTGAGAAGAATTTTGTAAATTTGTGCCTAGAGCTAATTCTTCTAAGGTAGGTTGAATATTTACTACCAAATCGGTGAAGTTGTTGCTACCATTAGCGTCATTCCAAGCTAAAGAA
>JBCCLY010000311.1:0-5499 GCA_039026655.1 Cyanobacteria bacterium P01_C01_bin.38
AAAGTTAAACCTAAAGTTTTACTTAGTTGCAAAAATAATTTCATATTTGATTTGTATAATATCAACTTCTCTTCAAGCAATCATATCCCAATATGTTTCTAATCTTTTCCGAAATCTTGGACTCCAGAAACTCATATCAAGGTTTGCTTTCCAAGTACGTGTTACTCTCAACCAAGCATTGAACATAGCCATAGCAATAACCTGCCCAAAAAACGAGGAATCAATTAGCTCGTTTGTATGTAACTCATAACCATGTTTAATATCCTGCCAAGGTAGACACTGATAAATAGTTAGTTTATGAGAAGGTACATTTCACAGAATTTGATGCAAGCAATCAAATACAGCACCTAAATAAATAGCCTTAGTACCTTCGTAACACTCTTCAAAGTCAATAAATTTTTGAAATCCTCGATTATTTACGATGATATTTCCCAAGTTATTATCGTATTTATAAAGAATTCGAGACTGATTAAGTATTATCGTAAGATGCTCGTGTATGTAGTCAACAGTATTTAATAGTCCGTCGAAAGCTTCTGTTTCTCTACAAATTATTGAAGCAGTTTTTAAAGTTTCATAGATAGTTACTTCTAAAGGTTTTCCACCACAGCACGAGCTATAAAAAGCTGATATATTTTCTTGAGAAACTAATAGATTTGCTAAACAAGCATGAGCAGAACCAATACCAATAGCAACTTTAGAAAGCCAGTTTTTAAAATTAAAGTTGAACCGAGAAAGCTTTTGCTCTAATGAATAACCCGGTATTTCCTCAATGAGAATAAAGTTATCGGATTTAAGCACTAACTCCGGTACAATACCACTAACAGCAGCGTGTTCTAAAAATAAGGTTTCTAGACATTTACGTCTGAAAGAATTGGGTTTGAGCAGATCGGTATAGAATTTAAATACTACGGGTTTATTTTCGTAATACCCGCGTATAACCCGGTTTTTATTGCCTTGAGGTAATGGTTTTTTATTACTAATAGAAAAACGCGAATCATAATTTGCAAACTTGCGTGCTGCGTCATATGCTAATTTTAAATAGCAATCCATAAAGTTTTGCTTAACCGAAAAAATAATTTCATTTGTTACTTAGTAAGAAAACAATGTATTGGTTCAAGCTCACGCCTTCTTTTTGAGCAGCCTCAGCTAAACGGTGATGTAAAGTTTTTGGCATTCGCAAAAGCAATTTACCACTGTAATTATTATCCGAAGCAGGTAAAGGTATTTTATCTCCATTTTCATAGACAGTTTCTATCCATAGTTCCCGTGCTTCATCAATATTTTCCATAGTCTCTTCAAGGGTTTCACCTTGTGTGAAGCATCCTGGTAAATCTTTGATTTCAGCTACATATCCACCATCTGCATCTGAATAAACTGTAACAGGATACTGAAGGCTCAAATAGTATTCTAATGATTGCTTTTCAATCTGCTTCTTCTTCGGTTTCAAAGTTGTCATTATTCCACTCTTCTAAATTTAAAAGTTCAACAATTTTTTCGACATACACCCCTTTCACTTTTTTTCCACCTTTTTTAGGAACAGTAATTGTTCTACCTTCTAAGTCGCAAAAACTATGATGACTACCTTTAGAGCGCTTCTCATCAAACCCGAAGGCTTCTAAAATATAACGTACATCTTCAAACCTAACTTCCGGAGGTTTTCTAAGGAATTGCTGTACTAATTTCTCTAATCTGCTCATCGAGAAATAGTACCATATATAGTATCACTATATTAAGCAAAGGTTGTTTAGGTAGCTAATAAAAAACCGTAGTCACTTACAAATAACTACAGTTTTCATCGACTATTTCTAATTAACTTTATTTAGAAAGCTTACTGTTGAGGTGATTCCTCCGGTGCTGGAATATCTAAATTTCCTTCAGCAGGAATCAATTTATTTAACAGATTAATGTAGCTTAAAACAGTATTGCGCTGTTGTTCCAGATTTACCGCAACATTAATATTCTTTTTCGCAATAGCCTGTTGCAATTCTTGTATTTTACTAATATTCAAATTACCGTCATCCTCAACTTTTCCTAAAGCAGCAGCAGCTTCCTGCAAACGAGTATTAGCCATACCAAAATTACGCTCGTCTAAGTTGACTGTAACATCATACAAATCACCACGAGCTTCCATTAAATAAGAACGGTTTGTTGCTGTATTTAATAATTCCTTGGTTTGCTGTAACTCTCGCTTAATTGGCTCATCACTAGAAGAAAATTGAGAACGTCCCTGCCACCAACCCGCACCGTATAAAGCCGCACCCGTAATAGTGGCGATTACGATACCAATTAGAATTTTTTTTAATTTTGAAAACCCCGAACCTTTATCATTTTTAACGTCTGCTGCTTCACTCATGACTTTTTTGCATTCCTTCCCAGCTATGCTTAGTTTGTAAAACGTTTATAGTCTTTTTCTTTAATTATCTCAAGAATATTCTGGAAAAAACTCGTAAATTAATATACGTAACAATTAATTGGGCATAGGGGATGGGGCATAGGGCATAGCATAGAGAAAGGGATAAGGGAACAAGTAAATAATCAACTCTTAACTCCTAACTCCTAACTCCTAACTCATAACTCCCAAATCCTAACTCATAACTCCTAACTCCTAACTCCTAACTCCTAACTCCTAACTCCTAACTCTTTAAAGCGGATTCCGAGAGGGTACGCCAACTGCTCGGGGAAACTTCGTTGGTGTAGTTGCTATTTTTCGCAAATACAAACAATGGCGATCGCCTTTACTCAAGGGTGTATTAAATTGTTCGATTGATTCTATTTTCCCACCCAACTGTTGAACGGCTTTTTCCATGCTGGTATTTTCTGATTCTGTCCAGCTACCCCGGTAAATTACAGCTAATCCTCCTTGCTTTAACAATGGCAAAGTATATTCTGCACAGGCTGTAGCTGAAGCTACGGCTCGAATTAAGGCTATATCATAATTTTCTCGATGCTTGCTATCTCGACCGATTTCTTCTGCCCTACAGGTAGTAGCTTTAATGTTATTTAGATTAAGTATGGGTAAAATACTATCGATAAAATTAATCTTTTTTTTAGTAGAATCAACTAGGATAATAGTACAATTATTAACTGCAATAGCTGCTGGAATACCGGGAAAACCGGCACCCGTACCCAAATCAATAATCTTATTTTTTTTATTATCTTTCCCTTCTTCCTTCTCTACCGAAACTAAAAACTTAATCCCTCGCAAAGAATCCCATAAATGTTTTTCCCAAAAATCTTCAGGTTTAGTAATGCGAGTTAGATTAAGCTGACGGTTTGCTTCAACAATCAACTCGTAAAGATGCTGAAATTTAGTTTGCTGTTGAGAAGATGGCTGCCAATTAAGGGTTTGTTCCCAGACATCCATCATTGTCGGCAAACGAGATATAGTTGAATCGTTCACAATTAAAATGACGAGTTATATTTTTTGAAATACAAAATAGTATTTTAGATACTAACTCAACTAGTAACTCGACAAAACTTAGCTAACAGGTTTTAAATTTGGAGAAGAAGCCTAAAATCCAACTCAAATTAGAACAAGTCAGCTATACAGAAAAACTGACTGCTCAAGCCAAACACAAATTACCCGAATATCCGATATTGCAGGATATTTCATTCGAGGTTTTTGAGGGCGATCGCATTGCAATTGTAGGTCCTACTGGGGCGGGAAAGTCTTATCTACTGCGGCTTTTAAATCGTTTGTGCGAACCTTCCAATGGTAAAATTTATTTGCACAATCGGGAATATCGGCAAATTGCCGCTCAATCATTACGTCAATCTGTAATACTAGTATCACAAGAACCAAAGTTGTTAGGAATGAGCGTTAAAGAGGCGATCGCTTATCCGCTTATTTTGCGAAATCTACCCAAGCCGACTATTGAGCAACGTTTAAGCTACTGGATCGAACAGCTACATATTCCAGACAATTGGTTAGGAAGATCGGAAACACAGCTTTCCAACGGGCAGCGACAATTAGTAAACCTAGCTAGAGGTTTAGTTATCCAGCCAAAAATTCTATTATTAGATGAACCAACCTCTAACTTAGATTTAGCAACGGCTGAGCGCATCGTAAAAATATTAAACCAGCTATACGAAAAGCATCAAACTACAATATTGATGGTGAATCACCAGCTAAATATAGCTCAAATATTTTGTAACCGGCTTTTTCACTTGCAACAAGGGCGTTTAATAGCAAACCAAACAGCTTCTCAAATAAACTGGAATAATTTGCAACAAACCTTGAAACAAGCAGAAGCCGACGATGATTTTGCTAATTGGTAATTGGTAGTTGGTAGTTGGTAGTTGGTAATTGGGCATAGGGCATAGGGCATAGAGTTTTGAACTCCTAACTCCTAACTCCTAACTCCTAACTCCTAACTCTTAACTCCTAACTCCCCATCCCCTTACCTCCGCGAAGCAATTGTTGAATGCTGAGTGGTAAATTGTTTTTGTTGGTGATTAGCTATTTTTGCTGGCGATTGTGGAATATTTTGAGAAACATTTGAATTTAGAATTTCGACGTTAAACCGATATCCTACATTACGTATGGTTTGAATTAAACTTGGTTGGCGTGGATCTAATTCTACTTTTTTCCGCAGTGATAATACGTGGGTATCAATCGTGCGCGGATTGTCTATTGCGTCAGGCCAAGCACGACGCAGTAATTCCGAGCGAGATAGAGGTATTCCCGCAGCTTGAGCTAATACATAAAGTAAACTGAATTCTTGTGGTGTTAGATCGATAAATTCACCTTTAAAACGGACGCGGCGCTGAATTAAGTCTATTTGTAAAGCACCGTAATCTAAATAAGCTGGCGCTACAGGAGTACGCTTGCGACGAACAAGCGCTTCTACTCTGGCTAAAAACTCTTGCATCCCAAAAGGCTTGCTTAAGTAATCATCAGCCCCTGCTTTCAAGCCTGTCACAATATCAGCTTCGTTATTTCGCGCAGAGAGCATTAGAATCAAAGGCTGCTGCTGGCGATTTAACCAACGACAAAATTCAATTCCATCGCCATCGGGCAAGTCGGCATCAAGAACAACTAGTGTTGGTTGATGAGTCAGAAAGGCTTCTCTAGCTTGATAAATACTAGCAGCCTGAAATACTCTATAGTCTAATTGTTGCAAGTGCCAACCCAAGAGCGATCTTAAATGGGGATTCCCCTCAATAATTTCTATACAAACCGAACCCACGGTGGCAAACCCCCCATTCGAGTATGACTTTCAAGGTAACAAAGCCTATAGCATCGGTTTTGTAACCGTTGTTACTCTAAGAAGGCATTTGCTTGACATTTATTATTTTTTTTAGTTCGACGCTATCTTGGGACGGTTATCCGATTTGTAACAGCATTGGTAACATTTATCAATTTTTGGTATACTGAAATTAATATATTTGTTAGTAATTTTGTTTCCTTTCTTGTACTAATTGTATTCAAATTGCTTAAGGCAAAACATAATTATACAACAAGCGTAGGCATTGTGTTTTCTAATGAAATGGGAGTAG
>JBCCLY010000312.1:0-5493 GCA_039026655.1 Cyanobacteria bacterium P01_C01_bin.38
GGAGTGCGAAGCAACCGGACCTTATTTAACTCCTGACGAGCAAACCATGTTTTTAGCCATCCAGCATCCTGGAGAAGCTAACGGTACTCGCTTAAACCAAGCCTCGGAAAACCGTGATTACCTGGTTTACAGCACTACAGGAGAAGAATTTACGCAAAATCGTAAAGTTCCTATTGGTTCTAACTGGCCGAGTAAAACAACCGATGCTCCTCCAAAACCTGCGGTTATTTATGTCACCAAAGTCGCAGAATCCTAGTTGCCAAAAATTATCAACTGTTTTAGAATAACTGGAAATGTAATTCTAAACACCGCATATTTGTTTTTTGAGAGAAATTTGCAATAAAACATAAAGCAAATTTAACGTTCCCATAAACACAAAGTAGCGAGTTTAGGTAATAATGGTAACTGTTGTGCCTATACCAAAGTGGCTAAATATACTTTTGATTCTATATAATTTCACTGCTAACAACTTGTAACCTTATAATAGAATTTATCAAGCTAGCAGCAGTATTTTTCTCAGGGAACCTATTCCTAAAGAAATATACAATCATCACAGGATTAACTCTAAATTAGCAGAGTTCCTTGAGACACTTCATCTACCTATTGGCTGAGCCAAACAAAAAACTATCTACTAAAAAACAGAGCGAATACAAATCGCTAATCGTATGAGTTAAATCCTAATTTGATTTGACCATGTTTTACAGGGTGATGGCAAATCCATAGGATACCTTTGACCGCTTTAAATTCAAGCAAATACAAACTTTACCAACAAAGGAATCTTAGATAATGTATTCTACGAATCGTCCTGTAAACAGTAGTTTCTCACAAAACACAAACAATAACACTAGCAGTTCTTTACCACAAAGACTGTTCACTCGTCGCGAAGTAATTCCACCACGTAACGACGTACTTTGGAGAATTGAGCGCGGTGCAGTTCGGACATTAACCTGGAGTGAAGATGGGGCATTCATCACTCTAGGCTACTGGGGTCCGGGAGACTTGGTTGGCTATCCACTTTCCTGCGTTAAGCCTTACCAGATTGAATGTCTGACCAGCGTTGAAGTAAGCGTTTTACCACCTCAAATGTGGCATCAAGACGTTGAAGCCTTGGTTTCTCACATTCAACAATCAGAGGAGTTACTAAGTATAGTACATCGCAAACCAATTTCGCTACGTTTATGGCAGTTTTTGGTTTGGTTGAGTGAAAAGTTCGGTCGCGAAGTAGAACAAGGTAAACTTATTGACCTTAACGTTACTCATCAAGAGATGGCAGAGGTATTAAATACTACACGTGTAACAGTAACTCGTTTGTTGCAACAGTTTGAAGACGAGCAAGCTTTAGTACGTCACAAACGTCGCATCATTATTCGTTTACCTAATAAAGATGGTAGAAAATAATCATCTTGTTAGTTGGTTAACACTGTTAACCACTTAACTTTTCTCTGGTAGAATTAGCTAGCGTATTCATAAGTAAAATCCCTTAATTTAATCTTAATCTTAATTTTTATTAATTAAAAATATTTTAAGTTAAGGGAAAAACTTATGATTTTACGTACAGGCGTAATTTTATCGGTGTGAGCGAACAAATGAAAAAACAAATTTGGGATATTCTGAAACTAAGTCCAGTAATTGTAGCAGCTACAGTTTTTACTGCTAACAGTGCATTTGCAGAAGAAATTAACCAACAAGTAACACCAGTTGCCGAGTTGTCTGAAGAAAGCAACTCTATGGGTCAGGTAACATCAGTATCGCAGTTTTCTGACGTTCAGCCAACGGATTGGGCATTTCAAGCATTGCAATCATTGGTAGAGCGTTACGGTTGTATTGCAGGTTATCCTAACGGTACATATCGTGGGAATCGGGCTTTAACTCGTTATGAATTTGCCGCAGGTTTGAATGCTTGTTTGGATAGAGTTAACGAACTGATTGCAACAGCAACAGCAAATATTGTTACTAGAGAAGATTTAGCAACATTACAACGTTTACAAGAAGAGTTTAGTGCAGAGTTAGCAACCTTACGCGGTAGAGTCGATGCATTGGAAGCTCGCACTGCTGAAATAGAAGCAAACCAATTTTCCACTACTGCTAAATTAAAAGGTGAAGTAATATTTGCTTTCTCTGATGCTTTTGGTGAGGCTATTGATGGCACAGACTTAGACGGTAGTGCAGATAATACAACCTTTACCGATAGAGTTCGTTTAAATTTTGATTCTAGTTTTACCGGGAAGGATAAATTAAGAGTTCGTCTACAAGCTCGGAACGTGACAAGATATGATGATGTCACAGGTACCGATATGGCTCGTTTGGGCTTTGACGGAGAAGACGATAACGACTTTGAACTTGGCGAATTATGGTATGAGTTTCCACTCAGTGATGTATTACGGGTGAAAATTGATGCTATCGATGCCGAAATGAACGATAACATGGAAGTCTTCAACCCTGCTTTTGAAAGTAGTGGTTCTGGTGCTATTTCTCGCTACGGACGTTTTAGCCCAATTTACCGTCAAGGTGATGGTGCTGGTTTAACTTTAACCTTCGCTCCCAAATCTCCAATCAGCGCATCAGTTTCTTATATGGCTGATGAAAACAGTGACCCCAGTACTGGTAGGGGTCTTTTCAACGGTAATTTTACAGCCGCAGGTCAAATTGCTTTTAACCCCAGTAAATCTTTAGGTGTTGGTCTTACCTACGCTCGTAGATATCAAAACAGTCAAGGTGGCGTTAGCTTGTTTAATTCTACAGGTGGTATTTTTGCTAATGACCCCTTTGTCGATGCTGGTGGTAATGAGGTTGCAACAACGGTCAATCACTACGGCATACAGGCTTTAGTCAGACCTGCTTCTAAGATAACTCTTTCCGGTTGGGCTGGTTATTCAGAAGCAGAAGCCAAATCTGGAGGAGCTGGAGTTGAAGGTGCGGATGCCGAAATGTTCTATTGGGCTGCTGCATTAGCTTTTAGAGACTTAGGTGCAAAAGGTAGTACCCTTGGTGTCATTTTTGGTCAACCACCTAGAGTTACCGATAATGATATTGCTGCAAGAGAAGATGAAGACACTACTTATCACCTAGAAGCACTTTATAAGTTACCTATCAACGATAATATTGCCATTACTCCTGGCGTGTTGGTAATTTTTAATCCCGAACATGATAACGACAACGACACCATTTATGTTGGTACGCTGCGTACAACTTTCAAATTCTAAGATGGTGTAAGCAATTTGAGAATTTTCTCATGTTTAAAAAATACGTATAAGTTAAACATAGCTTGCTTTTGCAGGCTTTTTTGTATTGTTCGTAGTTGCGCTTAAGCGCTTCCGATAAGTTGGTAGGGTGGGTTACGGCGCGATGGATAATTTGGATTTTTACCGTAACTCCAGCAGCGTAAAGCCCAGTAGGTAGGGTGCGTTATGGCGCGGTTGATAATTTGGATTTTAACAAAATGCGTTCGCGCCTAACGCACCGTTTGAAATAGGGGCAATATTTGGGGAGGATAATCCACACCCAAATTTGCCTCCCCTACAATTATGCTTCGTGAATTTTTTGTTTGCAGCTATAAATTAAGCCTATGGTGATAACAATTATTTCAAATTCTATGTCTTAAGTAGAATTACCGTGCAACATGATGCTGATACAATGTTTTTTCTACTTCATAAGTGAAATCGCTTACTTAATAAATATATATAAGTAAAAGTTCCTACTTATGATTAGATGTTTCGATATCAACGTTGCATGGGATAATTGCCAAGGATTGATCGTGAAAAAACATTTTAAAAATCTTCTTCAACTAAGCTCAGTTTTGACAGCAGTTTCTTGTATTGCTGCAAATCCCGTGTTAGCAGCAGAAGAGCAATTTACAACTGTTAGCGAACTATCGGAAGAAGAAAATCCGATGGCTCAGGTAACATCAGTATCTCAGTTTTCTGACGTACAGCCAACAGATTGGGCATTTCAAGCATTGCAATCTTTGGTAGAGCGATATGGATGTATTGCAGGTTATCCCAACGGTACATATCGCGGTAATCGTGCTATGACTCGTTATGAATTTGCTGCTGGTTTAAATGCTTGCTTGAATCGAATCAATGAGCTAATCGCTTCAGCAACGAGAGATTTGTTAACTAGAGATGATTTAGTAACTTTACAAAGATTGCAGTCGGAATTTGGCCCAGAATTGGCAACTTTGCGCGGTCGTGTAGATGCACTCGAAGCAACTACCGCTAAATTAGAAGCGAATCAATTTTCTACAACAACTAAATTGAAAGGGCGAGCGATATTTAACATATCCAATGCTTTTGGCGATCGAGAAGCAGATATTGATAACGACCCAGATAATAATCCCGACCTTGAAAGCAATACAACTTTCACCAATCGCGTTCGTTTAAATTTGCTTAGTAGCTTTACTGGTACCGACGAGCTGGAACTTCGTTTGAATGCTGGCAATATTACCAGATACAATCGCGGACCTTTTGCAGACGGTATAACGAATACCGATATGACTCGTCTTTCTTTTGATAATGTTTTTGGGGAATCTGATAATGATGTTGGTCTCGATAAACTCAGTTATGCTTTCAACTTGAGTGATGCATTAAGAGTAAAAGTTGACGCTACCAACGCCGAATTACATCAAAATGTTAATACATTCAATCCCAATTTTGAAGATAGCGGAACAGGCGCGATATCCCGTTACGGACGTTTTAGCCCTATTTATCGGCAAGGTGCTGGTGGTGCTGGTGTAACCGTAACTGCTAATCCGCGAGGAAAAATTAAATTAACAGGTGCTTATTTAGCACGCAGACCTAACGACCCACAAAGCCCAAATGGAGTTTTCAACGGTGCTAATAGCGTTTTCGGTCAAGTAGACTTTCAACCGTCAAAATCTTTTAATATTGGTGCAAGCTTTGCTCGTACTTATCGTAATACTGGTAGAGGAAATAGAGTAAATATATTTAGAAGTACCGGTAGCAGTTTTGCTACTGACCCCTTTGGGAATGCAGCAACTACAGCGAATCATTACAGCGTACAAGCAAACTTCCGACCTGCTTCTAAAATAAGCGTGGGCGGTTGGGCTGGTTATTCGACTATTGAAGCTTTAGCAGGAGGAAATGAAGGTGCAGATGCAGAGGTATTTTACTGGGCTGCAAATTTAGGTATAAGAGATTTCGGTACAAAAAACAGTCTGTTAGGTATTATTTTCGGTCAACCGCCAAAAGTTACTGATAATGATGTCAATAATCGCGAAGATCCTGACACTTCGTATCACTTAGAAGCTTTGTACAGACTGCAAGTAAACGATAATATATCGGTAACACCAGGAGTATTAGTTATCTTCAATCCAGAACACAACGAAAATAACGACACTATTTATGTGGGTACCTTGCGTACTACTTTTAGTTTCTAGAATTATCGCAAGTCAAGTGGTCTGTCCGGTTAGTTTTGATGGGTTCGTTTTCTTCTAAAGGTAGGGAGACGTTATGTATAACGTCTCTACACCCATCA
>JBCCLY010000313.1:0-5485 GCA_039026655.1 Cyanobacteria bacterium P01_C01_bin.38
CAAGCCCGACCGGAACAAGAAGATTTAGAAGCGCTGGTAGAAGGATGTGATTTATTAGTACTTCCAACAACTCCTGATGCGTTGTCATTAGATGCCTTGATGCAAACTGTTAATGTCCTTAAAACTTTGGGTGCCGACCAGTATCGTATTTTAATTACTCGCGTTCCACCCAAACCCCGACGGGATGGAGAAGAAGCCCGCGAAATGTTAACTGATACGGGGCTACCACTGTTTAAAGGAACAATTCGAGAAGCTGTAGCGTTTCAAAAGGCTTCTTTAGCAGGATTCCCAGTAAATAAAGTCAGCGATGCACGCGCCAAAATTGCATGGCGAGATTACCAAAAAGTTGGTCAGGAGGTGATGAAATGAGTAAGTTTAAAAAGATATTTGATGTTGCTAAGGAACGCAAGCCTGAAACTGAAGTTCAACAACAAAATTCAGAAGACAGCAACAAGGCGAACAATAAAAAAACTACTACAAAAACTCGAACTGATAAAAAATCTACTGTTAAAAAAGCTTCTTTACCAACAGAACCTGCACCTTTACCGCCAGCCGAAACACCCAAAAGGGGAAGACCTAAAGGTAAACGCTCCGACCCCGATTACGAACAAGTGACAGCATATATAAAAAGTAAAACCTATACCAACGTCAAAATAGAACTGCTCAAAGAAGGGCAGAAACGCCAGTTTAGCGAGTTAATTCAAGAACTGCTCGATGATTGGGTAAAATCGCGTAGCTAAGTTTTTGAGTACGCAAAATGTTGAAAGTTTAAGTATTTGATAATATGAGCAAACGCTAGAACTGGGTAAAGTTAATGCACCATTAAAAGAAGTAATAGTTGATCGCGTAATATTTAAGAGAAATATTGTTAACCGATATTTTTAATAAGTAATTATTCTTCAGGTGTAATTCCACCTGAAGAATATTGATAAAATCTGGCTCTAATAAAAGAAGACGCTTGTTATTTAGTTAAATCACAAGCGCCCTTTTGAAAAATGTATTCTACACCCCAAGCCTTGAGATGTAACAAAACTAAGTTACATTGCCAAACAAATGAAGATAGAAGAATTGGACTCAAAGCTAAAATAGCAATGAGGGCTAGCCGTATACGAATTTCTTTCATGTTCCCCTTTTTTATTAGTGGATAAGGAAAGGAGGCGAAGGTATGACCAAACCCATACGGGAAACAATATGAAGAATAACCACAAACTTCAAAAATTTGTTTACCTAGTGAGAGATTTAATACCTTTGAAATAGCAAAGCCGTTCTACACGAGGACGGCTTTAGCTTGTATACAGATATAGATGTATACAACAAAACTTGCCTCGCTAAATTTATGATAGCAGGCAAATCAAATTTTTGAAGTTTGTGGTTAGTTTTATTGTAACACTTAAAACTCAGAAAAAAAGTTTAATTCACAACATTTTCTCTACCTGTAGGCGTACTGAAGGGGCGAAAATAGGCGAAAATACAGCCCAAAAACCCTGATATGTATCAAAATAAACATTTTCCGCTAAATGTTTATTTTGATACATTCAATCCTTGAAACGTGCGGTAAGTTACAAGTATCATGCTTGCAAAAACTAAATAATTTATACCAAATGAAAATTCGTATACAGGGGGATAGAAAACAATGCCTTGAATTTTGAAGCACCAAGTGAAATGTAAAAAATGTTGGATTAAATTCTTCAACCGAAGCTACGTCAAAATGATAGGATAGTTGGCGCTGATAACTGACAGCGTGAAAATGCAAATTAAACCCTACGACGCTAATCAAATTGATGCAATAATTCGTCTTTCACTTCGGGCATGGACTCCGGTTTTTGATTCGCTTCAGAAGTCGCTAAACCCTGATGTATACCAAGCATTCTATCCCGATAGCTGGCGCGTAAGACAGCAAAAGGAGGTGGAAGATGTTTGCACTGATAAAGACGTAAATGTATGGGTTGCTGTGGATGACGGTTCTATTGTAGGCTTTGTAGCCGCGAAACTTCATCCAGAAGATAGTATGGGTGAAATTTATATGGTGGCTGTGGAACCAGATTTTCAAGGGCAAGGTATAGGCAGTGCTTTAATAGAATTCGCTTTGGATTGGATGAAAAATGCTGGAATGTCTATCGCTATGGTCGAAACCGCCAGCGATTCAGGTCATGAAAAAGCACGTCACACCTATGAGAAAGTAGGCTTCGAGTTGTTCCCAATTGCCAGATATTTTAAAAAGCTGTAAATGTTGTTCCTACTATCCAACATTCTTCCATTTCCCCCCAGAACTGGAAGAATTACTTTTTTAAATATTAACGGTGTCGTTTTAACCTATCGTTAACCGAAAATATTTCTACTTGAAATCGAACAATTTAAAACACCTCATCAACAGTTAAGTGGTGATGGGGCATTGTTTTTTTTATACGCACTACGTTAATTAAAAGATACATTGTCGCTAACGCGAAAACTGATAAATATTACATAGCAAGACAATTGTGAGATATCTCTTAAATATCGTCTGAAGCGCTTACCCTGCCTTATTTTATGCCAATTATAACACAATTGTTATACTATGCTATGATATACCTATATCACATATGGTGATATAAAAAAGGAGGGACGGTTCCCTCCAAATGTTAGGTAAAAAATAAACTTACCTATCTAATGTATGAATTAAATTAATAATGCTTTGGCAGAGCATTATTAAACTTATGATGAAAATTATCATTTTCATCATAAACAAATCACCTCCTTTTGAAGTGTATAAAAAGTAGCTTAAGCAATTTTTGGTTGCTTAAGTAGTCTGCTGTATATAAACTAGCATAAATAGATAAAAAAAACCTTCTTATCGCTCGTAAAATGAACGGCAAGGAGGTTTTTAGCAATATTAAACACATTGTAAGTTTTTACCATCACCGCCAGGAGCAGTACGCGACATCACATCATTGAAAGTTAATCCCAGCCCCCAACGCAAGATTACTTAACAACGCCCGTTTCAAAATTTGGCTTAATCTCAATAAAGGATTATAAATTGCAATTTCATAAAAAATATGATCCTACAAATAATGAAAAATTATTGTAATATTATCCTGCAAACATCTTCCTTACCCAATGCTTAGGCATTGGGCTTTGTTGATAAAGGATGCCCGTTGTTGCAAATCCAAATATAGAATACCAGTTTCACAATCAGATGGAACTCAGCAACATATTATCTACAGGCATCTGCTAGAATATACGCTGGCAAATGCTCCGGCGGGGAACGGAAGTACCTTCATTACCGCGTTAATTTTTACAACTTCGGTTTAAAACGGAAGTTGTACCAGTACAAAATTACTGTGCTAAATAAATTATTTCTCACTTATCAGAAATGATAAATGAGATATAAATCCGCCCAACTGCGGGTTAATTTAAAATATTACGAGCTGCAACTTAAAATAAAACACTGTTGTAATTATTCCGCTGCGACTTTTGACAGGTCAATAACTTCCCAAGTACCGTTATCATTTCGTGTTAATGACAGACCATATTTTTCACGCAAGCAAGCAATAGACATATCAAAATCATTCAGCATTCCCAAATGTTTCATTAACATACTCAACGCTTTATTTTTATCGTGCAATTTTATTTTGTAAGTTGATTTTTGATTTCCTTCACTGTCAGTAATTATCCGTTCGTCAATTTCTGCGACCGCTGCTAACCTATCCTGCCAATCTAAATGAGCCAAAAAATCATCTTTTGATGGCTCCTCCATATTTAGCACCATTTCCCCATGTTTTATTTGAGTTACATCTGTGATACAAGCAAACGCAATTCGGGCTAATTCCTGCATAACCCTTTGCTGAGAAACCCCGACTTTGCGCGAACGTTCTGCCTTGAAATGGTTCAAAGCGTTGGCAATGTTGGGTTTTGTGAGAAGTCTTGAACCTTCATACCTTAAAAGGTCGTAGTTTTCAGACTTATAACCTGCGCGTGAGTAAGCAGCGGTTGCATTAAAATCAATCAAATATTCCTCAACAAATCGCATCTCTTTCTCGGTCAAACCGTATTTATTCTTTTTAGGCATCGGTGTTTGTAATTAATTGCTTTTAGTTCTCAATCTATCTTGAAACTCTTGATAACAGTCTTTTATGAGTTGCTTCACAACAGGAGAAGGTGTCAGGGATATTTTATTCTCAAATCTTTTTCCATTCCTATACCAACCAGAACCAACACATATTTCATGATCAACAGTTCTGAACATCACAGCGCCAACCAAATTACTTCCATCTACAAAGTCAAGTCTTACATTTTTTATGAGTATTGGATTGTAGCGTTTGGATAAAATCGTTTTGACTTCTTCTGATAACGACCAATCTTCGCTTCCAGGTGTGAGATAGGTTAAACCAACTTCCTCACCATAAACATTTATCTTTCCAGGCTTAGCCTGACCGTAGGTTTCCCCTAAAAGTTGCTTCCGTCGTTTCGCTTCTCCCATATCTGTCTATTTACCTCACACATCTAGCTTTATTTTAGCTATCTAGCCACTTGAAAGCACAATCAAACTTGTTGGGGCTAACCACCCTCAACGCGCTGCCTGGGAATGATTACAACCCCCCCTGGTTGTGAAAGTAAAACAAGACTCGTCCAAACACCAATAATTAATAAATCAACCTATTTATTAGTTGTTGGACAGATTAATTCTTCCTTTTTTGGTTGATTGCGTATACAACAACCTTTCGGTTGTTCCTCTTTACACAGGCAGCGCGTTGACATACGTACTAAACCCCAGGCAGCGCGGAATTTTGACGGATTATTGATAACCAAATAGTTATAAAACGTTAGATTTAGCCAAAAAATATCAAACGCGCATCAAATTATCAAAAATTACGCACGCGAAAGCAGGCTCAGTTAAATAAGCCGTTGTAAAACTTTATTCAATTGTGGTTGTAATTTATTTTGCTACGTGACCATTGCAAGTTCACCTTGCGCGATCGCAGTAGGTTCGCTTTGTTCGGAAGATTTGGCAATTTCAGCTTCCAAAGCTAGAAGCTTGCTGTAAGCTTCTTTCATCTCTCCCGTCCAGTTTTGAAAATCTTGGTGAGCAAGTTGGTATTTTATCCACGAAACCCAAATTTGAAGTATTTCTGGCTCTGGCTGTTCAATTTCATAATGCCGAACGCGCTTTCCTGCTTTATTTGCAGTAGTATCGCGTTCCGCTTTTTTGAAAGTGTATGAGCAAGCTTTTAGAATTTTCTTGATATTGGTTACTGGTCGGTCTTCTCGCCTATCAAGTTGGATGCCCAATAAACTATAAATTTCATCGTAGTTTTCTAGCAATCGCTTATTAATCCAGTGACAGAATTCATCAGCATTGGAAATAAATCCGTTGTTCTGTTGGATTTCCGTAATTATTCCAGGAACATTTAAAACTTCAATAAGCAGGTCACGTACTGCTGTACTTGTCCGTAATTCACGCTTGAGCCGTTTAGTAAATAAAGATTTAACAACGTCATTTGCACAGGTC
>JBCCLY010000314.1:0-5463 GCA_039026655.1 Cyanobacteria bacterium P01_C01_bin.38
CTAATTTATCGGCAACAATACAAACAGTACCAGAGCCAAGAAATGGATCGAGAACGTTGTTAGGTTGTAACTCTTTTATCACCTCTTCCGTCCAATTTGCTGAAAATCCCGCAGAATACCGAAACCATCTATGTACTGGTAGTTTCATATTATCGCTGAAGGTTCCAGTTTTTTCTGCAATCAAACTAGATTGAGGTGAGTAATCAAAAAGTGAAAGCTGTATGGGCTGAGTCATTTTAGTATTTTACTTATATAACGCATAATTTTTCTTGCAATTCTATTTCTGTTGCTTAAAAACTTTATACTACTGCTCGATCGCATTTCGTGCTAATTCGCTGTTGAGATTTATTTGTTTTGTTAATGATTCTTGTCTCATAGCTATATTTTTTTCACTCATAGATCGATCGTATTTACTTCTTACTATGGTCTAGCTTTTTGATCGTCAATGGTTTAATTTTTTTTACAATTTATTCCCTTCCTTTTTATATTTATTTTAGTTAATGTTCAATAAATTCAATCGAATCAGTAAGCGTATCTAATCATAAACAAAGCGTAATCCTTAATCCCTTTACTTGGCGATCGCCGGAAAGCTATATGATTGGGGATTTTTCTTAAATTAAACTTATTGCTTAGTTTCTGATATATAAGTTTATCTAATTACAGGCTTAAACAATTGGCATTTTACGAATTAAGCATTTCAGGTCAAGATAATAAGTAATAACACCACCGCAGATAATATATTTTTGGATTAAACAAATGGTTCAACTCACACAGTCAAAAGTTACAACTAATCCAGGACGTTTAACAGTTGAAACTGTAGAAATTGCTTCTGAAACTACTGCGATTCGCTGTTTAGATTGGGACAGAGATAGATTTGATATTGAGTTTGGTTTGCAAAATGGCACAACTTATAATTCTTTCTTGATTCAAGGCGAAAAAATTGCTTTAGTTGATACTTCTCATGCCAAATTTGAGAAGTTATATATGCAAATAATTACAGGACTAATTGACGTAAGTAAGATAGATTATTTAATTATTAGTCACACCGAACCTGACCATAGTGGCTTGGTTAAAAATATTTTAAAATTAGCTCCTAATATTACCGTTGTCGGTGCTAAGGTAGCGATTCTGTTTTTAGAAAATATGGTTCACCAGCCTTTTGAATCAATGGTGGTGAAAAGCGGACAGAAGCTAGATTTGGGCAACAGACATGAATTAGAATTTGTTTCTGCACCTAACTTACATTGGCCCGATACAATCTTCACTTTCGACCATAAAACAAATACCCTTTATACCTGTGATGTATTTGGAATGCATTACTGTGATGACCGCACTTTTGATGATAATTTCGCACAAGTAGAAGAAGATTTCAAGTATTATTATGATTGTTTGATGGGACCGAATGCGCGTTCTGTTTTATCTGCTTTAAAGCGGATTAATAAATTAGAAATCGGAACAGTTGCAACGGGACACGGACCATTACTACAGCACAATATTTCCGAATGGATTGGACGCTATCAAAATTGGAGTTCAGAACAAACCAAAAAAGAAAAATTAGTAGCTTTATTTTACGTTGAAGATTACGGTTACAGCGAAGAATTAGTCAGAGCCGTAGCTCACGGAAGTGACAGAACAGATGTAGTGGTAGAATTAGTAGACATTAACGATACCGAACTTCAAGAAGTCCGAGAAATAGTTTCTCAAGCTGTTGGTATAGTAATTGGAATGCCTCCCCAATCTAACGATGTAGCTCAAGCCGCATTAAATACCATCTTGGCAACCGCTCATAACAAACAAGCAATTGGTTTATTAGAGTCGGGAGGAGGAGAAGACGAACCCATTTATCCCTTACGCAACAAGTTTCAAGATTTAGGATTAACCGAAGCTTTTTCTCCGATATTAGTAAAAGAAACTCCCAGCAAAGCCATAGAACAACTTTGCGATGAATCAGGAACCGATTTAGGACAATGGTTGAATCGCGATCGCGCTATCAAACAAATCAAATCCATCGATAACGAGCTAGAAAAATCATTAGGAAGAATTAGCACCGGACTTTATATTATCACCGCCAAAAAAGCAGAAATTCAAAGCGCAATGCTGGCTTCCTGGGTAACACAAGCAAGCGTTAACCCATTAGGAGTTGCCATAGCAGTAGCCAAAGACAGAGCAATTGAATCCTTATTACACGTTGGCGACAGCTTTGTTTTAAACGTTTTAGAAGAAGGCAAATATCAAGGATTAATGAAACATTTCCTCAAGCGTTTTGCTCCCGGTGCAGATAGATTTGCAGGAGTAAAAACCTATCCTGCCGCCACCAATGAATCCCCGATTTTAGCCGAAGCTTTGGCTTACATGGAATGTGAAATCACTACCCGCATGGATTGCGGAGATCACTGGGTAATTTACAGCACCGTTCACACCGGAAGAGTTGCCCAAATAAACGCCTTAACCGCCGTACATCACCGCAAAATTGGTAATCACTATTAAGAAATAGTTAGGAGTTAGGAGTTAGGAGTTAAGAATTAAGAATCTCCCCTTGTCTCCCCCTCTCCCCCCTCTTCCCCCTCTCCCCCCTCTACCCCCTCTACCCCCTCTACACCAACTATGTATACCATCAGTCGAGAGCGCGTTGTCAAAAGTTTAGAATTTATTCAAGATGCAATTGTAATTTGCTTGTGTATCGGTTTATTTAGCTTCATGGTGCTTGAGGTGAAAGATATGTTTCTCTCTTTGCTTCCACCTTTACAGATTCAACCTGTTACTGCCGATATTCTGTTTTTGCTGATTTTAGTTGAGTTATTTAGGCTACTGATTATTTACTTACAGGAACACCGAGTATCAATTGGGGTAGCTGTTGAAGTTTCTATCGTTTCCGCGTTGCGAGAAATCATTGTTAAAGGTGTACTAGAAATAAATTGGACTCAAGTTTTAGCAACTTGTGCCTTTCTGTTAGTGCTGG
Source organism: Cyanobacteria bacterium P01_C01_bin.38 (assembly GCA_039026655.1). Classification (GTDB taxonomy): domain Bacteria; phylum Cyanobacteriota; class Cyanobacteriia; order Cyanobacteriales; family Nostocaceae; genus Rivularia. Next base: position 2,960 of record JBCCLY010000314.1, read on the forward strand.
GAGTACTATTAATTCTCCGAGTTTGGCTACCTCCCACTTTCAATGGCATCGATCCCGAACAAGCTGTATCTGAACGCTATAAGAATCGGCAAGTTAAATCAGAATTGCTAGAAACTAATGGACGTACTTGAGTTAGGAGTTAGGAGTTAGGAGTTAGGAGTTAGGAGTTTTTTCTTCCCCCCATCCCCAATGCCCCATGCCCCATGCCCAATTACCAATTACCAATTACCAAAATTAATTATGTCTACTACCACAACCACTAACCGTACAAGAGATGTTCAAGTTGCTGAGATTGGACAAGATACGATAGTTTTGCGATCGCGAACTTGGGATCGATTAAAGTTTGAAGTTGAATATTCCCGTCAAAAGGGAACTACAGCTAATTCTTATCTAATTCAAGCTGATAAAAAAGCTTTAATCGATCCTCCTGGTAAGTCTTTTACCGAAATTTATCTCCAGGAATTAAAGCAACGTCTAGATTTGACTACCCTAGATTACATTATCCTCAATCATGTTAACCCGAACCGTAGAGCGACTTTGGAAGCATTGCTGCCTCAAGCACCGAACGCAACTTTAGTTTGTTCTCGCCCTGCTGCAAATGCCCTCAAAGCGGCTTTTCCTGAATGGGAATCGCGGATTCAAACCGTGCGGGAGGATACTTTAGATTTAGGTGCAGGGCATGAGCTAAAATTTGTTACCGTACCAACTCCCCGCTGGGCTGATGGACTTTGTACTTATGATTCTGCGACGAATATTCTCTATACAGATAAATTCTTTGGCGCTCATATCTGCGAAGAGACTTTATTTGATAAAGACTGGAAGAGTTTAGATGCAGAACGTCGTTACTATTTTGACTGTCTCCATGCACCCCAAGCTAAACAAGTCGAAGCTATTTTAGAAAAGATTGCGGTTTTTCCGGCGAAAACCTACGCTCCCGGTCATGGTCCAATTGTTAATCATAGTGTCAGTAGATTTACTTACGATTACCAACAATGGTGTCAGAATCAAAAATCTCAAGAGTTGAGCGTTGCTTTACTTTATGCTTCTGCTTATGGGAATACAGCGATTTTGGCAGCGGCGATCGCTCAAGGTTTGATTGAAAATGGAGTGAATGTAGAATCCATCAATTGCGAATCAGCTGATAATGAAGAGATTACCCGTATTGTAGAAGAATGCGATGGCTTGATTATTGGTTCACCGACATTAGGGGGACATGCACCGACTCAAATTCAAACAGCTTTAGGAATCATTCTTTCAACAGCAGCGAAAACCAAATTAGCAGGAGTATTTGGTTCCTATGGTTGGAGTGGAGAAGCAGTTGATTTAATAGAAAACAAATTTAAAGATGCAAATTATCGTTTAGGATTTGAATCAATTCGAGTTCGTTTCACTCCTACAACTAAAATTCTCAAAGAATGTCAACAAGCTGGTGCATTATTTGCCGAAAACTTGAAAAAAGGCAAGAAACTGCGTAGCTCCCGTCAAGTTGCTACAGAAACCCATATAGATCGTACCGAACAAGCTGTAGGGCGGATTATAGGTTCATTATGCGTAGTCACAACTCGCGACGGAGACACCCACAAAGGTGTTTTAACATCTTGGGTATCTCAAGCTAGCTTTAATCCACCAGGAATAATGATTGCCATTGCTGACGAACAGAATGCAGATTTAATATCGAATCTTGGCGATAAATTTGTACTAAATATCCTCAAAGAAGGTAGAAACGTCCGCCGTTATTTTTCTCGTCATAGCACATTAGGAGATAATCCATTCATCAATCTTTCCACCAAAACCGCCGACAATGGTTGTATAGTTCTTAACGAAGCATTATCTTACTTAGAATGCACCGTACAAAATCGAACCAAATGCGGAGAAAGATGGTTAATTTATGCCGTAGTAGATAACGGTGAAGTCTTAGAAAATGAAGGATTAACTGCTGTAGAGCATCGTAAATCCGGCAGTCATTATTAATTCTTGAACGAGGAGAGAAGGTAGAAAGAATCTACACTAATTTTATAAGTATATAAACTTTATTACTCTCCTCTCTTCCTCTTTCTCTGCGCCCTCCGCGCCCTCTGCGGTTATATTATTTAAGTTCTCAAAACTAATGCGAGACGAAATTAGTATTCGACCACATTAATTTTGATGGGTGGGCATCCAACCCGCCAGGGACTGCAAGTCCCTGTCTAACAGCGAAAGTCCTCTTAAGAGGACTGAGGAAAACCCCTCAAAATTAATATGGTGGAATATTAGTACTCGTTTTCATTAAATATGATGGGTTGGGGCAAGCAGGGGAAGCAGGGGAAGCAGGGGAGCAGCGGGAGAAAAGAATTTTTGAGAAAAATAAACCCATCAAAACTAATGAAATGGACTATTAGTGGTCTGTCCCGTTAGTTCTGATGGCTTTTTCCCAGTCCTATTCATAGGACTTGCGCTATTAGACCGGGGTTTTCAACCCCGGTTGGGTGAGTAAGAAAACCCATCAAGATTAATGGGACAGACCA
>JBCCLY010000315.1:0-5455 GCA_039026655.1 Cyanobacteria bacterium P01_C01_bin.38
GTTGTTGGTTTTTGTTAGTTGGTTTTTGGTTTTTTTTTTTTTTTCTTTTTAGTTTTGTATTGCTCCAACTTTATCATCTTTCCCCCTCTACCCCCTCTCCCCCTCTCCCCATCTCCCTCTCCTCAAAACGAACTGGTATTGTTATCGTGGGAGCGTAAAATAAACATGAACGACTGTAGGGCAGCAAGCAACCCTGCTCGTTGAGTAAATAACATCTTTTTATTCAACTGTAGGTAAAGCTGCTCGAACTAACTTTGGGATAAATAACGCGCAGAGAATATTGGCTATGAATATGCAAGAAAAACCGGACTTCGCGGAAAATATATTGTCCGAGAAGGTAGAAGTCGCTATCCGCTTGGATTCTGAGTTGTTAGAGAAAATTAGTCATTTGAGTAACGATCCTTCTAAAGTTATTGAAGTGGCTCTGCGTCAGTGGTTGCGCGGCGATGTTCCCAGAGATGATGAACTGACGCGCACCCCTCATAGAATTAAGGTTCCGCCTCGGGGTGAATGGAACGATTAGGAATTTATATTTTTTACTACTAATTCGAGTAATAGTTTTGAGTTTTATAGTCAAACTGCATCGACTATAAAGCTCATTTGTGAGCATTAATTTTTTCCCAGAGAACTGTATTCCCTGTATTCCCTCAGCTTTAACTTGATGGAACTACTTTTTTTATCTTTAATTGGAGCATATTTAGTTTCAGAAAATTGTGAATTTGTTGAAATTAAACAATACAATGAAAAATTCCAAACAAATATGTTAAAGCTGTAAAAATTTATGCCACACTTTAAGCAGCTATTAGCACAACTTCGTTTAAGCTACACTGTTTCTATTTAACCCCAGTCATGAGTATTGCTGCGAATTCTGAACCACCGCATTTATTATCCGATCGCAAGGAATCTGTTACTAGGCACACCGACGCATTGGCTTGCTTGGGAACTGAGCTAGTGTATGTTCAGGATGCTACAGGGCGTTTCCTCAATTTTAGCTGGCAGCAAGGCGAACGTTTGGGATTAAAGTCAGAAGATATTCTTGACGGTAGCGCGAATCAAGACTTTACTCCTATTGATAAAGCTGCTTATTTGCAACGATTGGAAGAAGTGTTAGCAACTTTGGTTCCCCAACAGTGCCAGTGTTGGTTTAGTCTTCCACAAGGGGCTGTACAATTAGAATTGCTGATAACTCCAATAATGCCAGCTTTAGGCAGTGCTGCAACTTCAGCACTGGTAATGGGAAGATTGTTACAAGTTTCTTCAAGTGAAAATCAAATCCAGATAACGCCTGAATCGAGGAATTTAAATGATGATATACGTTCGCAGCAATACCAAAAGCTGATAAATAATATCACCAGAAATATCCGGCGAACTCTAGATTTAAATATTATTTGGCAGCAAACTGTTGATAGTTTAAGCACAACACTACAGCCAGGATTTTGTATAATTTGCCCTTACTATGGTGATTCTAGGATACGTGTGATTGCCGAGTCATGTCAGCCGGATGTTAAGACGATGTTGGGAACGGAGATAGATATAACTGCTGAAATTGGTTTTACTCAAGCTTTAAGTACTCTTAAGCCCGTCATAGTAGATCGAGGAAATAGTTCTTTATTTAACCAAGAGAAACTTTTAATAGTCGCAACTTCTCACCAAGAGCAACCTAATAGCTTAATAGCTTTGAGTTTAAACCCCGAATGCTCCTACTTATCAGCAAAAGAACTTGAATTAGCCACAGAAGCAGCAGATCAAATTGGCACGGCGATCGCCCATGCTACTTTATATAAAGAATTAGAAGCAGCGCGTCAGCAAGCAGAAGACGCTTCTCGTCTTAAAAGCGAATTTCTTGCCAACGTTTCTCACGAAATCCGCACGCCATTAAATGGGATGATTGGCTTTTTAAAGTTAATTATGGACGGAATGGCAGATGATGAGGAAGAAAAAGCTCTTTTCCTAGAAGAAGCTCATAAATCATCTATACATTTGCTTGATGTAATCAACGACATCTTAGACTTTGCCAAAATAGAAGCAGGCAAGATGGAGTTAGAACTTAGTCCAGTAAAACTCGATGAGTTATTCACCGATGTAGAAAATGGAATGCGTATGCAAGCAGAGCAAAAAAATCTTAGCTTTGGGATGCAGTTACCCGGAACAAACGATCAAATTCTCGTTTACAGCGATTACCTCCGCCTCAAACAGGTAATGATTAATTTAGTAGGTAACGCCATAAAATTTACCCAGGAAGGGCATATAACCGTTACTGCTGATGTAGTTCGTAAAAAAGTAATATTTAAAGAACAAGAATTTCCCGGCATGGTGAAAGTGCGGGTAGTAGACACGGGTATAGGTGTTTCTTTAGATCAGCAGGATAAATTATTTCAATTATTCTCTCAAGTAGATGGTTCCCGTACCCGTCAATATGGCGGTACCGGCTTGGGATTAACAATATCTCAGAAATTAGTAGAAGCAATGGGTGGTGAAGTGCATTTTTACAGCTTAGGTGAAGGGCTTGGTTCCACTGTTACTTTTACAGTACCGCTTTACCAGCAACCCGTGATGGTTTCGAGTAGTGACAGTGAGGAAGAGTGAGGAGTTAGGAGTTAGGAGTTAGGAGTTGGGAGTTAGGAGTTGGGAGTTAGGAGTTAGGAATTAGGAGTTAGAAGTTAGGAGTTAGAAGTTTGGCAACGGATGGTGTTTGGCAAAGGATGGTGTTTGGCAACGGATGGAGTTAGGAGTAGTGAAGAACTTTTTGTGTTTCTTTCAATTACCAATGCCCAATGCCCAATGCCCAATGCCCAATTACCAATTACCAATTACCAATTACCAATTACCGATTAATTTTAAAGTTGTTCCAAAAGCTGTTTGATTTTTGGTAACTGTTGCTCTTTAAACCTATCTGGGAATTTGAGGTTAATTGTGATTTTGCCGGTTTTATCTTTTTCTAAAGTATCAACTTCGGCAATAAATCGACCAGATTGTGCTATGTCGATTTTTTTGTTTTTACTCAAAAGCAAACCTACTGCTGGTTTAATTGCTTGTATGTTGTAAAAATCATTTTTTCCAAGCACCTTAGAGCTATATTTGGCTTTGCTACTATCTAGCTCTAACCGTAATCCTGTTACTCCTAATTCAGTGGTGATTCCAGTAAAGCGATCGCCGTCTAAATATAATTCACCAAATGCATTCACTTGTTTGCGTATCTGTTTGTGTTTGGTTAGTTGAATATCTTGCAAGGAGCGCAACAGGCTAGTAGTAATGAATCCAAGGGAAGCAGCCGGTCGATCTGTGTATTTACGTTTTTGAGAATACCATTCTTTAACATCGCAATACAAAATCAAGCTCAGGTGATCTTTTTGGGATTGAGTTAAGTTGACAAAATCAACTGCAAGATGGCTTCTGGTTTTGCTGATAGGAGATAATCTCATAATTCTTGCGGTGAGAGATACTTTTCTACTAAAGTCTCCTTTTATTTCGATGTCTATCTCGTCGGGTAAGTTCAACTGTGAATTGAAAGCCATTAAAGCACCGCTTTCGGAAATATTTATTGTTTCCCCGATAATAGTTTGCTTAGTGCTAGAAATTTCTACCTGAAGACGACGTTCTAAGCGGTGTTCTCTACGGATTTGGGGTTGTTCGTAAGCAACTAGTAAAGCACTTACGAGCAGAATTAGATTTAACACGCACCACAGGGTGTTTACCAACACGGCTTCCCAATCTTCTGGACGAAGCAATGCCCAAAAAGGAACGGCAATTAGAGCTAGAATTACAAATGTTGTAACAATTATCAAACCTAGCATTGACTTCCAATCAAAGCTTCTTTCAGTAACGTTTACACCTTTATTAGTAACGTTAAAAGAACCTAATTTCGGATTGATTAACGCTAATAATGTCACCCAACCAACTTGGAAAGACATGACAAATTCAAAAACTTCATTCCAGAAACTAAAGCGAGCGCGTTTATAAATGATGTAGTTAGTACTTAGGGAAAGAATAATATGGGGAATCGCATAAGCAAGAGTTTCTAAACCCAAACCTTCAACTGGGTTGACACCAAACAGTAAAAACAGCGTGGGAATGATTGCGTATACTATGCGAGGGAAACCATACAAAAAATGGGAAGTAGCGCTAAAGTAACAAATTCTTTGGGGAATTGTTAATTTCAGTTTTCGGTTAAACAGCGGATTTTCGAGACGCAGAATCTGTGCCATTCCTCTAGCCCAGCGTATTTGCTGACCTAAGTAGGCAGGATAAGTTTCGGGAGCTAATCCCGCAATCATGATTTTGTCGTAGTAAATAGATTTATAACCCCGCGAATGCAGTCTTAATGCTGTATGACAATCTTCTGTTACAGTTTCTACAGCAATTCCACCAATTTCTAATGCATGAGATTTACGAATTACCGCCGCAGAACCGCAGAAAAATGACGCATTCCAAAAGTCATTACCTTTTTGAATTACTTTATAAAACAGTTCGTTGTTAACGGGAATTTTGCCTTTTGTTAGCAAATTACGCTCGAAAGGATCGGGATTGTAAAACCAGTGAGGAGTTTGTACAAAAGCAACTTTGGAGTCATAGAAAAAGCCGACTGTATGCAACAGAAATTGACGCGATGGAATGTGGTCGCAGTCTAAAATTAACACCAAGTCGCCATCTGTTTTACCAAAAGCATGGTTAATATTACCTGCTTTGGCATGGTTGTTATTATCCCGAGTTAGATGAATACAGCCGAGTTCGGCACACATTTCTTTCAATTCTTCCCGTCTAGCATAAAATTTTTCTCGACGGGGGTCATTTGGTTCGTATTTTTCGGGACGACCATCATCAAGTATATAAACTTTTTTCTTGCCACGAGCATATTCACATTTCTTAGCTGCTAACGCAGTTTTACGAACAATGCCAACATCCTCGTTATAGGTAGGAATATAAATATCAACATTGAACCATTCTTCTACTGGTATCTGAGTTAAATCTATTGGCTTGCGCTCTTTAACTTGTAAAGTTTGGAAATATGCCAGTACTAAGGTCAAAATCGCGTACAGTTCAGCCACGAATAAAACAACACAGGCAATACCGTTAACCCAGCTATCAAAATTCAAAGTATAATTCGTGCGGTAGAAGAGGTAACGCATAGTAGTTACCAAACTCAACCACACCATGAACAAATGGTAATAGTGGGTAACTTGTTTGGATGATTCGATTTTTTCTGCTCTGACAACCAGTTGACCGACAATAATTAGAAACAAGGCGATGGCAGCTTGCTGCCACAATTCAACAGGGGTAATAATTAAAGGTGTTGAAATTAATAGTATTAAAACTATTAACCATTTGAAGCTTTTGGGATCTAACTTATTTAAAGAACGATCAAAAAATCTCGGAGTAAGGTCAGTTAACCATACACTTGGATTTAATAAGTTACGTTTTTTTCTTGGTTCAGTGTTTGATGAATATGACATCTTTA
>JBCCLY010000316.1:0-5448 GCA_039026655.1 Cyanobacteria bacterium P01_C01_bin.38
TAACTCCTAACTCCTAACTCCTAACTCCTAACTCTTTAAAAATTCCCCTACCTTTTGATTAAAAGCTTCGGGTTGCGTCATGAAACACCAGTGATTTCCGGGTAGTTGAGATATTTCCAGGTTTTGTAAATAGGTTTTGTAAGGTTTTAATTGCCAGTTTTGACGATTAACTCCTTTTTCTGGCTGTACGAAGAGAGTAGAAATATTCACCGGCTTTGTCAAACCTGGTACCTTCATAACTTCATCAAAAATTCCGTCTCGTGCGGCTATGGTAAATTTACTTACCCAAGTACCATCCGCTTTTTGTTCGATGCTGTTTTGAAAGACTCGTTGTTGTAAAGGAGTCCAATCTTGATATTGATTTAATTGACGCGCTTGTTTTTCTGCCGATTCGTAACTATCAAAAGGTCCCATTCCTTTCAAAAATGGTAAAACGCGATATAAAATTGGAAAACTGAACTTGAAAAAATCGGGCATTTTCCAAATAAAAATCGGATCTACTAACACCATACTTTTCAAACGTTGCGGATTTTTAGTTGCCCAAATACAGGCTAATTTACCACTCCAAGAATGTCCGATAACATGAGCGCTTTGCCATCCCAAATTATCCATCAATGCTTCTAAATCTCTGATGCTGCTGGTAAACGTATAGTCAGAATCCGGCTTGCTACTTTCACCATGACCGCGCATATCTGGAGCAATTATATGATAATCTGCCGCTAGGCGATCGCCCAAACTCGACCAAACCAGCGCATTGTCTGCTAAACCGTGGAGTAATAATAAAGGTTCTTTTCCTTGACTCCATTCCAAATAAGAAAGTTGAATATCGGCTAAAGATAAAGTTTTACGAATAAACATATTTGGTTAGTTGTTAGTTGTTAGTAGTTAGTAGTTAGTTGTTAACTGCTCACTGCTAACTGCTCACTGTTAATAAATTAGCTTTTCTATCTACAATTAAACGGCGATTTTCTAACCAAGGTAAACCGATTAATATTTCGTTAATTTCTTCACCACCTAATGCAGGAATTATTAATTCTTGATTATCGAAGATTACAGTACCTTGATAAAGAAAAAATTCGCCATTACCTCGTGCTGTTTGCCTTGTTTCCTTCTTTATAAATGACCAATCTAAACTTTCTATATCTTGAATATTCATTGCTAACCAGTCAGTAAATCCCGTATCTAATAATGCATCTACTGTAATTACTGAACCGTCAACAGCTACTAAGTCTAAGTCAAAATACAGTTTTCCTTGGTCATCAAAATAGCCGTTAATCATATTCTACCGACAGCCCCGGTTTCGTTGAGTCGCATTGCCATTAACACGGCATTAGGATATTTACCTTTAGCTTTTTGAAAGCTAACTTCTTCGTCTGAATCAATAAAATATTCTCCGCTATTTGGCTCAATATGAATGTACCAGTTGTAATGATTTTTAATTAATTCTGGGCTAACTCGCTCAAAAATTTCTCTACAGCGCTGAGAAAATGCTTCTTTCTCGGCTTCAAGTCTGTTTTTCTCTTCTTCACTAAGCTGAGGGCGTTTATACTTTCCATATTCTTCAAGTACTTCAAAAATTCTTTTACCGCGAGGTACTTTTATATGAAGTTTGTCAGTCATCGTTAAAACTCTTACCTATCAACAATAACTTTATTTTACTGTCACCGATAGCTTAAATCTATTTAATTTACTTTTTTAATTAAAGTTCGTAGTAAACAATTTAGTTTTCTAAAACCCCCCTTTTTTAAGGGAGGAAGGGGGGATCTAAGCAATAATTTGTTAAGAATAATACTTTTAAAAGCTGAAGCCGCCATATATAGCAATACGCACGATGAGTCGTGAGAAAGCTAGGTGCCAGAAACCCGGTTTTTCCAAAAAACCGGGTTTCTAAAATCTCACAAATGATTTAGGAATGCTATAGAACTTTTATGTCTTTATCAATGTAAAATCAATTTGAAAATATTTAGGAATTTTTACTTATAAATGACGAACAAAAACAGAGACAGTCGCCTCAGAGAACATCTAGCTAACGAACGTACTTTTTTAGCTTGGTTGCGAACATCAATTTCTTTAATTGGTTTTGGTTTAGCTATTGCTAGATTTAGTTTGTTTTTACGTCAACAAACTACAACTGCTCGTCAAACAGTAGAAAATAATTCTATATTTAGTTCTGAAAATTTAGGCTTAAGTTTGGTGATTGTTGGCATTATAATTATTGCTTTAGCTGCTTGGCGTTACAATCGAGTATTTAGACAAATCGAACGAGCAGATTACCGACCGAGCCGTGTATTTATTTGGTTTATAAGTATTACTGTAATGCTACTTGGGATATTGAGTATACCTTTACTTTTAGCACGTGAAAACTCAATTTACCCAAGTGATAGTCTTGTAAAACCGCGTTTGAAGAAGTGATTTTTTAAAAAAGTTATTATCTTAAATTAACGTCGTAGCGACAAGTTAATTATTTTATTTATATTCTCTAATCCAATTGGAAAAATAAGATTTTAGTCTAAGAGGATGTTTTAAAAGTATCCGGCGGTTAAAACCGCTACTACACAGGCTAAGTCCACCTCCGTGGACTAATTGTTTTTAACCCACGAAGGTGGGTTTTGCTTGTGTAGCCGCGACTTACAGTCGCCAGGTAAGGTATTAAATCCGACTTTTAAAACATCCTCTAAATGTTTTAATCGTTTAATACAGCAATATGAACTAACATCAACTGTTTTTCCGATTCTAGAGTTTTTAGTAAAGGAGATTTTATTGCGTATTTCGCTAAGATAATTTTTATTTCTAATGGCAAATTTTCAAAATTTATTTCTTGCTTGCGATAGCTTCTTTTTTCAGGACAACTCCATTCATACATAACGATAAAATTATCATACAGCATCCATTTGCTAATTGTTCCATACTTGAGATTAGTCAAGTCTTTAGTACAGGTGACAATAAGTAAAGATTGCTTTTCTAATATTGCACTCATAAATTTAGTTTTTAAGAAAACGTTACTTATTATTTTATCATCTTCATATGACAATATTGTGACTAAGTAAATCAGTAGAAATAAACAGAATTAAGTAGGTTGGCGTTGAAAATTGTCACTAAAACAAGGGAGTAGGGAATAGGGGTAAGGGTTTGAAGTTGTTTTACCCGAATGTTACATGGTTCGTTTTATTTGTGCCGACTTACTTATGTAATAAGTTGATGTGCAGCTAAATTATATAATCCAAAAATGCAAACGTTTTGTAGTGCGGGCATCTTGCCCGCTAGAAAAATACAAATTAAATGTGCGATAGCTTATGCAGGTAAATTAGTTTCAAACCCCTACTTCCTACTCCCTACTTCCTACTCCCTACTCCCTTATCTTAATGACAACTTACTTAATTTGATGCGTATATTAATACCCCAGCAATAAGCACTAATTTCGCGCTATATTCAGAATAATGAAGATTAGCAAATTACGTAACAACCTACGCCAATCTTTGGCTGTATTTCGCTACAGCGGTAAAGCTGTAAATTTAGTTTGGACTACTAACCGCACTCTCACCATTATTCTGGCAATTTTGACTTTAGTTGCAGGGCTTTTACCGGCTGCTGTAGCCTATAGTGGTAAATTAATTGTTGATGCTGTTGTTGAAACCCGAAGTTTATTTTTACAAGATAATCTTAATATTTCTCTTCCTTTGATGTATGTAGGATTAGAAGCTGTTGCCGTGGCTTTTCTCGCAGGTAGCCAGCGCGGACTTAGTATTGCTCAATCGTTGTTAAGAGTTTTACTAGGTCAAAGAGTAAATGTACTGATTATCGAAAAAGCGTTGACGTTGGATTTGAGTCAATTTGAAGATTCCGAATTTTACGACAAAATGACCAATGCGCGACGCGAAGCTTCTAGTCGTCCGCTTTCTTTAGTTAATCGTACCTTTGGTTTAGTGCAAAATGCCTTATCGCTGCTTACTTACGGTGCCTTATTAATCGGCTTTTCAACTTGGGCTGTAGTGGTATTGGTTTTAGCCGCCATACCTGCATTTGTTGCCGAAACACGCTTCGCGGGACAGGCTTTTCGTTTATTTCGCTGGCGTGCCCCGGAAACCCGTCGGCAGCGTTATTTAGAGACATTGGTTGCTCGCGAAGATTTTGCCAAGGAAGTGAAACTCTATCAGCTTGGTGAAATGTTATTAGGGCGTTATCGCAATTTATTTCATCAACTTTACGGTGAAGATAAAGATTTAACAATCAAGCGTGGTTTTTGGAGTTATGTACTAGGTTTATTAAGTACCGCAACTTTCTATATAGCTTATGCGTGGATTGTAATAGAAACGGTTGTGGGTAGAATTTCTTTAGGAGACATGACGATGTATCTTACCGTATTTCGTCAGGGGCAAACTACTTTTTCAAGCGCTTTGACTTCCATCGGTGGAATGTATGAAGATAATTTGTATCTTTCCAATCTTTATGAGTTTTTGGAAGAAGAAGTTCCGATAAGATACGGTAGAGTAACCAAAGGTACAGATCCCCAAGATGGAATTCGATTTGAAAACGTTTCTTTTACCTATCCCGGAAGTACAAAACCAGCTTTGAAAGACATTTCATTGCATCTCAAACCCGGTGAAAAATTAGCAATTGTCGGTGAAAACGGTTCCGGAAAAACAACTTTAATTAAATTACTCACCCGACTTTATACACCAGAATCGGGAAGAATTTTATTAGATGGATTGAACTTAGAAGAATGGGATTTAGATGCATTAAGAAGACGAATTGGGGTAATTTTTCAGAATTTCGTTCGCTACCAATTTACCGTCGGTGAAAACATCGGCATTGGCGACGTAGAAAAACTAGAAGATGAAACAGCATGGGAAATCGCCGCCGAAAAAGGCATGGCTCAACCTTTTATTGATAGATTGCCAGACGGTTTTACAACTCAATTAGGGCGCTGGTTTAAATCAGGACAAGAGCTATCCGGCGGACAATGGCAGAAAATCGCCCTTTCTCGCGCCTTCATGCGAAAAAACGCCGATATTCTCGTATTAGATGAACCGACATCAGCAATAGACTCCCAAGCAGAATACGAAATTTTTGACCGATTTCGTAAATTAACCAAAGACAAAATGGTATTTCTGATATCCCACCGTTTTTCAACAGTAAGAATGGCTGACAAAATCGTAGTTATAGAGCAAGGTGAAGTCTTAGAAACCGGCACCCACGAACAATTATTGCAAGCAAACGGAAGATATGCAACGCTCTTTTCCTTACAAGCCCAAGGGTATCGGTAATAAGTTCGTAGTTGCGCTTTAGCGCCAAAAATCTTGAATAATAATTAATAACTGGGGATTGGTAGTTGGTAGTTGGTAGTTGGTAGTTGGTAGTTGGTAGTTGGGATTTGTCAGCTACTGACTAACACAATTTAAAACCTTTAACCTTTAACCTTTAACCTCAATCCCATTTTGATCGGGTAAA
>JBCCLY010000317.1:0-5438 GCA_039026655.1 Cyanobacteria bacterium P01_C01_bin.38
CAAAAATGCCCATTTATCCGCTACTTCTTCAATAATCTTGGCGGTGGGTTTCCCGGCTCCATGTCCAGCTTTTGTTTCAATTCTTATTAATACTGGTGCTTCACCGTCGTGTGCTGCTTGCAATGCTGCGGCAAATTTAAAACTGTGTGCGGGGACTACTCTATCGTCATGATCTGCTGTAGTAATCAAAGTTGCTGGGTAAGCTGTACCCGGTTTCAAATTATGCAGTGGTGAATAAGCATAAAGCGTTTTGAATTCTTCGGGATTTTCGGAGGAACCAAACTCGGGAACCCATGCCCAACCGATGGTAAATTTATGGAAGCGCAACATATCTAATACACCTACTGCCGGTAGCGCTGCACCGAATAAATCTGGGCGCTGTGTCATGCAGGCACCTACCAACAATCCGCCATTGCTACCACCGGCGATCGCCAACTTTTCACTCTTCGTATATTTGTTGTCTATCAACCATTCAGCCGCTGCAATAAAGTCATCAAAAACGTTTTGTTTTTTATCTTTGATTCCCGCTTGATGCCATTCTTCGCCATATTCGCCACCACCGCGTATATTAGCTACTACGTAAACTCCACCCATTTCCATCCATATCAAGCTGCTAACTGAAAAAGTTGGAGTTAAGGAAACATTAAAACCGCCGTAACCGTAAAGGTATGTGGGGTTATTTCCATCTAATTTAATTCCTTTTTTATGAACGATAAACATTGGTACTTGGGTACCATCTTTGCTGCTGTAAAAAATCTGTTTGATTTCGTAATTCTCGGCGTTAAAATCAACTTTTGGTTCGCGAAACACGGTACTTTTACCAGTTACCATATCGTAGCGGTAAATAGTTCCGGGTGTGGTAAAGCTAGTAAATACATAAAATGTTTCTGTGTCGGTTCGTTTGCCATTAAAACCACCTACGGAACCGATACCCGGTAATTCTACTTCTCTAACAAAATCACCGTTAATTTCAAAAATTTTTATTTGACTGCGAGCATCTTTGAGATATTCGGCGACAAATTGATTGTTAAGAGTACCGACGCTTTCTAACGTTTCTTGAGTTTGAGGAATTATTTCTTGCCAGTTTTTTGGTTCTGGTTTTTGAATATCTATAGCAATAACTCTACCTAGCGGAGCATTTAAATCGGTTTGAAAATAAAAAATATTTTCATCGTTATTAATTAAGCTATAAGACGATTCAAATTCATCGATTAATTCAACAATTTCGCTTGATGGATTAGTTAGATCCTTGTAAAACACTAAGTTTTTAGAATCAGTTCCCAGCCAAACGGAAATAATTAAATAACGTCCATCTTCAGTAACGCTGCCGTTAAATCCCCATTCTTTCTTGTCAGAGCGTTCGTAAATTAAAGTATCTTTAGATTGAGGTTGCCCCAACTGATGATAATAAAGCTTTTGGTAGTAATTAACGTCTTCTAATTTAGTTTCTTCGTTTGGTTCATCGTAGCGACTGTAGAAAAAACCTTTGCTGTCATTTGTCCAAGAAGCTCCGGAAAATTTAATCCATTTTAAATTATCTTCTAAATCTTCACCTGTTTCAATATTTCGTACCTTCCATTGTTGCCAATCGGAACCAGCAATTGATATACCGTAAGCTAAATATTTAGCATCATCACTGACAGATACACCCGAAAGTGCAACGGTACCATCTTCAGAAAGTTTATTAGGATTTAGTAAAACTCTTGGTTCATCTTCAAGGCTTTTCAGAGTATATAAAACGCTTTGATTTTGTAAACCATCATTCTTAAAATAAAAATAGCGATTCCCCTCTTGAAAAGGAACCCCGTATTTTTCATAATCCCATAATTTTGTTAAACGTTTTTTGATATCGTCTCTAGCCGGGATTTGTTCTAAGTAATTAAAAGTAATTTTATTTTGTGCTTTTACCCAAGCCTCGGTTTCTTGTGAATCTGGATCTTCCAACCAACGGTAATAATCTGCAACTTCAGTACCATGATAATTATCAACTTGTTCGCCTTTACGAGTTACCGGATAGTTAAGTTTTTCAGGGTTCATGCTTGTTTGCGAAAAAGGTACATTTACATAGTACAAAAATGTGCAAAGAAGAACAGTTGTCAAGAAAATAACTAAAAATTTAGGTAGAGGCTTAAACAGTTTGTCCATTCAGAAGTTGCATTGAATTTCAACCACAAGCATAAAGTACGCTAAAGTCCATAACGTTTCTCAATGATATACATAAGAGTCAATTTTGCACTATTATCGTTGTTTTTCGCACAAATCTCAACAAGTAAGGGAGTAGGGAGTAGGGAGTAGGGAGTAGGGGATGGGGACCGGGGAATAGGGAACGGAGAACAGAAGAAGTTATACTTGTATACCTCGTGCTTTTCTCATTTCTCGTTACAAGGCTCTGTGTGCCCTTCCTCGTTACAAGGCTCTGCCTTGTAATGCATATCAAGAAGGCTCTGCCTTCTCATATGCAGGCAGAGCCTCCGCTTAGGAGTTCCCAGCCAGAGACTTGGAACCAGTAACACTCCTAACTCCTAACTCCTAACTACTAACAACTAACTCCTAACTCCTAACTCCTAACTCCTAACTCCTAACTCCTAACTCCTAACTCCTAACTCCTAACTCCTAACTCCTAACTCTTAACTCCTAACTCCTAACTCCTAACTCCTAACTCCTAACTCCTAACTCCTAACTACTAGCAACTAATTTCTCACCTTTTAGCATCCTAACGGCAGCTTCGAGTAAGGCTTCTTCTAAATAGGGCTTGGTAAAGTACCCGCTTGCACCTAATTGAATTGCCATTTGTCGGTGTTTGTCGGCACCACGGGAAGTCAACATGGCTATGGGTAAGTCGTTTAAGTCGGGGTTTTTCTGGATGCGCGATAGTAATTCTAAACCGTCACAACGGGGCATTTCGATGTCGCAAAATACAATATCGCAAGGTAAACCGGAACGCAATTTATCCCAGGCTTCTTGCCCGTCGCGGGCTTGTTCTACGCGATAACCTGCTTTACTAAAGGTGAGGGAAAGTAGTTCGCGTACTGTAATTGAGTCATCAACGATAAGTACTGTAGGATCGATTTTCGCTTCGGCGGGTTCTGCTGGTACAAAAGTATCTTTTTGATCCCAAAGACTGACGCTGCTTTGTTTGGATGTGCGTCCCTCGAAGATGTCGATTAATTCTAATACGTCAACAATCGGCATGATTCGACCATCACCAAGTACGGTAGCACCTGCTACACCGATGGGTTTTGGTGCGGGACCTTCAAATTGTTTAATTACGATTTCTTGTTCGCTGAGAACTTGGTCGATTTGTAGGGCAATCATAGTATTCGCCGAACGTACTATAATTACCGAAACCATATCGTCATCTCTGTTGCCGCCATAAACGGTACCGCGACTCAGCAGACGATTAAAGGTTAATAATTCGGAAAGAGGACGGAAAGGTAGTTTTGTATCGCGCCAGAATATATACTTTTTACCATCTTTAGCTTCCTGAATCTCTTTAAGTGGCATATCCAAAGTATCTTCCACACCATCCATAGAAAAGGCAATTCTGGCTTTATCTGAAACGCAACATAAGGCTTTACAAATACTCAAAGTCAGCGGTAAACGAATAGTAAATGTAGTTCCTTTACCCAAGCTAGAATCTGTATTAATCGTCCCTCGGATTTCACTAATAGAAGTGCGAACAACGTCCATTCCGACACCGCGTCCTGCTAGTTGATCGGCTTGATCTTTAGTACTAAAACCGGAATGGAATAACAGTTCGTAAACTTCCATTCTAGACATCATATTTGCTTGTTCCTGAGTAATTAAACCTACTTTAACTGCTTTATTTTTAACTTTTTCAGCATCGATACCAGCACCGTCATCGCTTACAGAAATAACGGTTTGATTACCTTGGTGGAAAGCACGGATTTTGATTGTTCCTTGGGGAGGTTTGCTTCTTGATTCTCTTTCTTCGGGAGT
This sequence comes from Cyanobacteria bacterium P01_C01_bin.38, assembly GCA_039026655.1. Taxonomy (GTDB): domain Bacteria; phylum Cyanobacteriota; class Cyanobacteriia; order Cyanobacteriales; family Nostocaceae; genus Rivularia. The sequence continues at coordinate 3,961 of JBCCLY010000317.1, forward strand.
TTCAATACCGTGAGCTATAGCGTTATTAAGTATATGATTCAACGGATCGGTTAAATGCTGAAGAATCATTTTATCGATTAAAGTATCTTGCCCTTCAATAAACAACTGCACTTGCTTACCTTGTTTAATCGAATTATCCCGCACTCCTCGTTCCAAACGAGTTGTTACCTGAGAAAACGCTTCCATTCGCGATCGCGTTATTCCTTCTTGCAGTTGTGAAGTTACCTGACGAAATTGACGGGCAACTCGTTCGTTTTCTTCTACAACAAAGTCAATATCACTCGCTGATTCTCTTACCCGTACAATCAATTCAATCATTTCTTGGGAGAGGGTATGGAAAGGAGTAAACCGATCCATTTCTAATTCGCTGAAACCCATGTCACTGTTAGAACTTGAGCCAGAACCCGAAAAATTAAATCCGCTATCTTTACGACTTGCTAACAAAGATGCTTCTAACAAGGAACGTTCGTAAAGTTCCTGCATTCTGGCACCTACATCGGAAAGATTTTGTATTTGGTGAAGCAGGTTATCAAGGGATTGTCGCATCCGTTCTTGATCTTGTTCCAAGGTATTACGATTTACCACCAATTCCCCAACTAAGTTACTCAAATTATCCAGATGTTTCACCGGAACCCGCATCAGTTGTTCGCCTTTGGCGCTACGAGTTGTTTTAGGGGAAGTTACTTTTGCAGTGTTTTTACGAGGTATTGATGTATTAGCTTGCTCTAGTAGTTTTTCTAAATCGCCAAATTCATCACCTATACTTGGCTCAGCTTCAGCATTTTCTGTGACAGATATATCGCTTGCTGCTTCTTGAGGGTTATCGGGAATGAGTAAATCTTCTAAAGCTGCAAATTCGTCATCTGCGATAACATCGTTATCTGCTTGTGCGGGAAGCTCATCTCCTAACAAAGATTCCAACTCAGAAAAATCATCTAATATCTCTTCAGATTCCTGCTGCAATTCATTTTCGGGTGCAATATTTTTTTCTGTAAGCTCGTTTGTTTGAGAAACAAGAGGTAAAAATGTGATTTCTTCTTCTTTTGATGTTGCTTGTAAAGAGATTTCCTCATCAAAAGAAATATCTTGAGCAAACAAATCATCAATCAATTGTGCTTGGGAATTAGCTGTTACATCTTCTAAATCTGCTGGTAAATCAACAATACTCGCGTTTTCTTCTGTAACTTCTAATTTAAAGGATTCTAAAGGTTGAGATTCATCGGCAGAATCAATATCTAAACTTTCTTGGGCAGTATTATCTGAGATTTCCAGATTGGAATCATCTGTAGTTAATTCAGGTAAATTATCTGATTCGGAAGAAATTGCAAATAAGTCTTCTTCTGATGATTCTACAGATGGTTGTTGCTCAGAATCATCTGTAGTTAATTCAGGTAAATTATCTGATTCGGGAGAAATTGTAAATAAGTCTTCTTCTGATGATTCTAAAGAAGCTTGTTGCTCGGAATCATCTGTAGTTA
>JBCCLY010000318.1:0-5433 GCA_039026655.1 Cyanobacteria bacterium P01_C01_bin.38
ACCTGCGATTCTACTTTCTACATCACTATTGGTCCTGGTGGGGGACGAGACCAACAACTGTTTGATGTAGACCGTTCTGGTGAAACTTTTACTTTTAATACAATTGGACCTGCGACAAATACAGCAGGTGGTTATCCAGTTCAATTTGATTACAATGCTTTAGCCTTTAACCCATTAGATAATTACATTTACGCTTACATTAACCGCTCGGGTGCAACTAGCGGTCCTTATAGTCCTGGTAATGTAGTCAAAATTGGTAATGATGGTATTGTCCATTCTTTAGGGATACCTACTGGTGGAACTATCTCCGGAAACTTTTTTGCTGCAACAATCTTATCAGATGGTACCTATGTAATTGGAGCAGGTGGTAAGTTTGCAACTCTTGATTTAACAACTACTCCACCAACAATTACCAATTCCCAAACAACAGTTTCAGGAGTCGCATTCAATGATTTTGCTGTAGACCCCAGGAATCCTGCTTCGGTTAGTGGAAAAGAGGTTTACGGTATCAATGAAAGTGGTAATCAGGATAGATTAGTTATTTTAGACATGACTACATTCCCACCTACAATAAAAAGTCAAGCTCCTAACCCCACAGGATTTAATCATAATGCTGGTTCTCAGTTTGTAGATGCTTTCGGTACTCTCTATTACCGCAGCAATAGCACTAACAGCTTATATAGAGTTAATACCGATTCCAACAGTTCCGATTACGGTAAAGCAACTTTAATTACAACTGCTCCCTCTGGTGGTAATCATGATGGTGTTAGTTGTTTATTTGCAACTGGAATGGAAAAAGAAGTGCGAGATTTAGATGGAAATTCTCTCACAGAGCCAGTTCCAGCCGGTGAAACCGTTCAATATGTTTACAAAATTGCTACTGGAAATCCTTTAGATTTAAATGGTGTGACATTCACAGATGATTTGCGTTCGGTAGCTGGAAGTAATCCCCCCGTTAACGGAACTTTCCTAACAGACCCAGGAAAAGTAACTGTATCCAATGGTTCTGGTAATATTACATTCGATAACAACGACCAAACTTTACAGATTACTAACCTGACTTTACCCGGACAAAACCCAGCCACACCAGAATCAGAAACACTAACAATTACAGCAGAAGTTACCATTCCCAAAACCACAACACCAGGAACCTACTTAAACCAATCATTCTTGACTAATTTACCTGCAATATATCCTCCGTCTATTCCTTCTGATTATCCACCTTCTGCTCCTTACGAAGACCCAACTCCAGTTGAAGTTACAGAACCAATAGCCAATAATCCCAACGTTTTATTAGTCAAACGCATCACCAAGATTAACGATGATACCACGACCATCAATGGTGATAACCTTTCAACTTACAACCAAGAAGACTCCAACCCTTATGACGATAATAAATTAGATATTACTGAACTACCTGAAAATGAAGGTGACCCAAAACCAGACACTGATAAATGGGTAGATACTACCTCAGACACAAGTAGTACCTTCCTCATCGGCGGTATCAATGGTGGTAAAGTCGAACCTGATGACGAACTAGAGTACACCATTTATTTCCTTTCGGCTGGTGATAGCGAAGCACAGAATGTATTGGTCTGCGATAGAGTACCAGGTAACGTTTCCTTTATCCCTAACAGCTTTAATAACAATCAAACTCAAGCTCCAGGAGGATTACCGGGAGCAGATAAGGGTATTATGTGGCAAAAAGACGGTAACGTACAAGCTTTAACTAATGTTGGAGATGGGGATGCAGCGCAATATTTCCCCCCTGGAGTTGAACCTTCTACCGTTTATCCCAAAATCCAGTGTGACGGTACAAATACGAATGGTGCAATTGTGGTGAATTTGGGTAATTTACCTAACGCTACAGATCCCGGTACTCCTAATACTTCTTACGGTTTTGTTAGGTTTAGAGGAAAGGTTAAATAGGCAGGTAAAAATCTGACATTGAATAGTTCGTAAAAATCCGACATTGATCTGGAGACGTAGCAGTGCTACGTCTCTACATTAGTTATCTATAATTTTTCAATTTCTTCTGAGGTTAATTCCGTTGTTTTTACAATTAAATTAATATCGGTTCCTTCTGCTTTCAACGATTTCGCTATTTCTATTTTTGCTTCTTTTCTTCCTCGCAATTCTCCAGTTACTTCCGCACTTTCAATAAGACTAATTTCATATCTTCTATTTTCCAGATATTTTTGATAAGCTGCTTTTTCTGTTGGTGATAAATTATCAACTCTTAAATTATCTTTTGCTTGAGCTAATCTCTTGGCTTGAAATTCGTCTTTGATTTCGCTATTTTTCAAAAAATATATCCATTCGTCTAAACTATCTTTCACTACGTTATTAAAATAATTAACCCTTAAAACGTAGTATTCTGGAAATATTTGATAAACTTCGTCGATGTTGAATACTTCTTTTTGTAATTCTGATGGCTCTAATTTATCGTTAATGTGCATCCCGCTAAAATCCGATTGAGCTTTATAAATATAATCTCTTCCCTCTCCCAGAGAGAAATAAACTATATTAATCGAATAAGTTTTTTTAACTTTTCCATAAGATTCTCCTTTTCCTAAATTTTCGCTAATTAACGTCGATACACCATAAAACATCCGATGAAGATAATTATTTTCGGCGCTAATTTGAATTTCAACTAATAAAAAATCATCTTTTGCATTTTTCGCTAATATCTCAACTCGATTTAATTTATTTTCTTCTGTAAATCTATTGCTTTCACTTTCTAAAATTGAATCAATTTTGATATCTTCTTTTAATAATTCGCTGATAAAACCTTCTAACACTACGTAATTAGCTTTATCTCGTAATAGTTTCTTGATTGCCCAATCGAAGCGGATATGTTTTTCTGCCATGATAATTTAGTGATTAAAATTCTATAGTTGATCAATTTCTTCCGGACTTAATCCTGTGACTTTAACAATTAAATTAATATCAGCCCCTTCTGCTTTCAAAGATTTAGCCATTTTAACTTCGGCTTGTTTCTCCCCTGTTTTAATTCCTTCTTTAATTCCTTCTTTTTTACCTTCTTTAATTCCTTCCTCTCTTCCTTCTTTCCTCCCTCGCAATTCTCCAGTTACTTCCGCACTTTCAATAATGCTAATTTCATATCTCCTATCTTCGAGATATTTTTGATAAGCCGCTCTTTCCCCTGGAGATAAATTCTCAACTCTTAAATTATCTTTTGCTTGAGCTAATCCCCTGGCTTGAAATTCGTCTTTGATTTCGCTGTTTTTCAAGAAATATATCCACTCATCTAAACTATCTTTGGCTACGTCGTTAAAATTATTAACTCTTAAAACGTAATATTCTGGAAATATTTGATAAATTTCTTGAATTTTAAATACTTCTTTTTGTAATTCCGATAGCTCTAATTTATCGTTGATGTGAATTCCACGAAAATCAACTTTTCCCTGATAAATGTAATCCCTTCCTTGTCCCAAAGAAAAGTAAACAATATTAATCGAATAAACTTTTTTTACTTTACCGTAAGCTTCCCCTTTCCCAAGATATTCGCTAATCAATGCCGATACACCATAAAGCATCCGGTGAAAATAATCATTCTCGGGGCTGTTTTGCACCTCAATCAATAAAAACTCGTCTTTATCGTTTTTAGCTAAAATATCAACTCGATTTAATTTGTTTTCTTGTGTAAATCGATTGCTTTCACTTTCTAAAATCGAATCAATTTTGATATCTTCTTTTAATAATTCGCTGAGAAATCCTTCTAAAACTACGTAATTAGCTTTATCGCGCAATAGTTTTTTAATTGCCCAGTCGAATCGGATGTGTGTTCCTGCCATGATTTTAATTGTGATAAAAGCAGAATGTTATTTTTAGTTTGATTTTAGGACAAAGGTTCGTAGTTGCGCTTCAGCGCTTCCGATAAGAGGCGCTGAAGCGCAACTACGAACAATTATCCGCCGCTGACGGGAGGAATTAATACAACTTCATCGCCGTCATGTAAAAGAGTATCTGGTTCGACAAAATCTAAATTTATGCCAAATTTGGTGACATTTCGCCATTTTTCTAGTTCGGGATGTTCGTTAATTAAATATTCTCCTACTTGCGATACTGAAGTATTTTCGGGAAATTCTAGCGTTAATTCCGGTACGTTATAAGCTTCTTGATAAGCTGCGAATAATTTAACGGTAACTTTTATTGAATTAGGCATTGGGGATTGGACATTGGGGATAGGGCATAGGGCATTGTAAATTGCCTTATATAAGAATTATTATCTATAACGGAAAAGCATTTCATTCTTAAGATAGTGTGTTATCTCAAATGCATCTTCTAAGCTGATAAGCTAAGTTACATAGAAAAAAGTCAAGAATATGAGCGAAGATAAAGCGAAAAATCAAGCTGAAAAAAGCAATCCTAAAGAAGAAGCACCAGAATTAAGTCCGGAATTACTTGATAGAATCAAACATCCGGCACCAATTGACAATACAATTCTTAATCAATCCCCCGAAGAGCTAAAAGGCAACCCCGCAGTATCACCCGAAATGCTCGATGACAGGTAAGGAGTTAGGAGTTAGGAGTTAGGAGTTAGGAGTTAGGAGTAGAGAGTAGCGAGGAGCAAGTAGCAAGTAAAAACCTTTTCATTCCCTACTCGTTACTCGTTACTCGTTATTCGTTACTCGCTACTTTAAGAATTTCCCCCATCCCCAATCCCCCATCCCCAATTCCCATGTTCCCCATCATCTACTCTGACGAATTTCTCGAACACCTTACTGGAAGAGAACATCCTGAAAAGCCGGAGCGTTTAAGTGCTGTTGTTTCGGCTTTGAAGGAGACTGCTTTCTCTCAACAAATTGAATGGCGATCGCCTACTTCTGTAAATGAAAATTCGCCGCTTGCTTTAGTGGAGGAAATCCACTCACCGCGCTATATCCGTAAGGTTAGAGATATCGCTAATGATGGTGGTGGTTTTTTGGATACGGATACTTATGTTTCTCCACGTAGCTATGATGTGGGGTTATTGGCGGTGAATGCTTGGCTTGATGGGGTAAAGATTGTTTTAGAAACTGGTAAACCTGCTTTTGTTTTATCGCGCCCTCCTGGGCATCATGCGGAAATTGATTATGGAATGGGGTTTTGTTTATTTTCTAATGCGGCTATTTGTGCTTTTCATGCTTTGAAAAAACCAGAAGTTAACCGAGTTGCGATTTTGGATTGGGATGTGCATCACGGTAACGGCACTCAAGCAATCGTAGAAAACAATCCCGATATTGCTTACTGCTCGCTACATCAATATCCCTGTTATCCGGGAACGGGTAAAACTTCGGAACGGGGTATTAACAATAATGTATTAAATTTACCCATACCTCCGAATAGCGATATTAGTACTTATCAACCAGCATTTGAGAAAGAAGTTTTCCCCTTTTTATCCAACTTTCAGCCAGATTTATTGATAGT
>JBCCLY010000319.1:0-5428 GCA_039026655.1 Cyanobacteria bacterium P01_C01_bin.38
AGCAATTTTTAATTCTTTATTTTTAGCTAATCGTATAGTTTTTATAGATTTAACTGGATGCTTGTTAATCGTTTTTATCCAACCGCATTGGGTACATTCAAAAAATACACTTTCTGTTTCTACATTAAACAAAGCTGACATTTCTAACTTGCCACAATTTTCACATTGAATATCTACTGATAAAACAACAAGCTCCCATAAAATATCTCTCAACCATACAATTAGACATTCTTCGCTAAAAGGCTGTATTGTGAGAAAACGTTTGATATCTTTTGAAGTGCATTGTGATTTTTCAAGTGGATAATATGCGGTATCTATATTTATCAACTCTTCTAATCCATATTCTTCTATTAGACGCGATGACAAAAGTTTTTTATTATCTAAATACCAACTTTTGATACGTTTAAATATAGTTATTTGATTTTCTCGATTATCTATTTGAGAAATGATGTATTGAAATTCTCGCCATGCACTTCTCAAAGCTTTGTTCATCATCGGTTTATCATTGAAAATTTCATAAATTGTAGGTTGGGTTAGACACGAAAACTAATTTTGATTAGTAACGATAATTGATCTTTTCGTGTCGTAACCCAACATTTTCCTATGCTAAACACATGAAAATATCTTTCTTGAATCCCAGATTCATCATATTTATAGAAAAGATGTTGGGTTACGGCGCTATAATAAATTTTTTTTGGTACACAATATTTTCGCAGCGCCTAACCCAACCTACCAACTAACCTAACCTACCAACTGACTACTAGCTAGCTAAATACATAGAAAATGGTGCGTTACGGCATTTTGTAAATTGTAGTTTATATCGGTAAGTTATTTTAGCCGTAACACACCCTACAAATTACCCATTACCAACTACCAACTACCTATTACCAATTACCACAAATCAAAAAAGACGTAGCACTGCTACGTCTCTACACCATTATTCGCTATATTTCATACTGTTATTCAACTTCATTAAAAAGATGCTCTTCTAATAACGGCTGAAATTCGCGAAATTCTTCGGGTGAAAGCAATTCGGGCTTCCCTTGTGAATTTATACGAGCAAAAAATAGTAAGGGATCTAAAGGCGTATAAATTGCGTATTCTTGTTCTTCGCAATAAAAACTTGCTAATAACTGTAGTTGCTCTGGTTCTAAATCCGCTTCTTCGTCTTCAATTTCTAAGGTAAAAATATCTGACTCTTCTATAGTTGGTAATTCTCCGGCTGCTGTTAAAGCATATGCCGTATTTCTTAAAACTAAGTTTTGCTCGGATAACACAGCTTGAGCAGTGCTAAAAATCTGTTCTATTGTTATGTCATCTTCGACAAGAACGGCTTCTTCTCCGTCACCGTCGGTTTGCCAAGCGAAAATTTCTACAGGTGAGTCAACAGGAAGCAATAAAAAGTACTCTTGCTCATCTACTTCAAGCGAATGCTCGACATAACATTCAAGGGACCTTCCGTTTTCATCTGTTAAAGTGATGGAACTTTGATTGGAACGGTCGTTTTCTTCTGGGAATTGAGATGGATACATAGCCGAGTAAAATGAACAAATATTAATACCAGCTTGAAAATAGATTTCTCTATCGCGAGCGCAAAAAATGATGATTATTATTGCTGACTCTTGCAATATTCAGAATATCACGTCAAAAGCTTTTAAAATTAAGCGTTTTTTTAGTCCGATACTTTTGCTTTTTTTTGTCGTCTAATATCCAGCCACTGTTGCAGAATCAATGCTGCTGCTTTTCGATCGATTAATCCTTTATTTCGCGAAGGAGAACGGTTTTCGGCAATAATCATCTGTTCTGCTTGATACGAAGTCAAACGCTCATCTACGTATTCTACAGGTAATTTTAATATTGCTGTGATTCTTTTGGTAAATTTCTGCACGTGACGCGCTTGAAACCCCAACGAACCGTCCATAGAATAAGGTAGCCCAACTACCAAAATTTCTACGTCTCTTTCTTGAATTATTTGCTCGATAAACTTGACATCTTGGTCAAAAGATGTTCTGTGTAATGTAGTTATTCCCGTCGCAATTAAACCAGTGCGATCGCACCCTGCTATGCCAATTCGCTTTTTTCCTACATCTAATCCTAAAGCGGATATGTAGGAGTTTTGGTTTGTGTTGGTTGGATCGGAGAATTCGAGGGGGTTTGCTCGTTCTCTTTCCTCTTGCGGCAAGTTATTACTCCTGTATATCTGTTGAAGGTGCTTGAGAATTCCCTTCTACATTACCTTTTTTGTATGGTAGAGCAATATTTTCTTTGGGTAATTTAGATAAATTGTTTAATTTTGCTCTCTCTAACATCTCGCGTCTTTTTTCTTGCTTCCACAGCATTCCCCCCGGAATAGGTTTGCGTGCTGGTTGCAATCCTTGGAGCATTTCTGGTAGCTGAATTCCTTCTAAGGAAACAAATTTTGATTCCCGAACTTTGTGCCATACGGAACGAGACATGATTAATGTATGTTCTATACGACTTGCTCCGATTTGCTCTAAATATTCTTCTCCTTCTGGCTGATAATCTGCTGAAGCAACTTTCAAGGAAGAGGAAGGAAAATCTTGCGTAATCCGAGCCATTTGAGATAGTAGCTCTGGATACAGCCAAGTATATGCAGGATGAACTGTTAAGGTAGCAAGATTTGGTGCTTCTCCTTTGCGATCGATTCTCAGTTGAAAATAACCAATTGCTGCTTTTCTTTGAGGCTCAAATACGTAACCGCTAACTATTTCTGATTTTGTCAACCACTGCTTGACAGCATCGGCTAAAGCTCCAATTAAGCCAGTTTTAAAATCATGAGTTTGGCGATCGAATACTTGGCGTACCAAAGGCGGCATTGATGCAGTATCGAGTTGATACAACAACTGAGCATCTGCATTACTTACAGGTAACAGATTGGGTAAATCTGGTTCTGCTTGTGCCAAAGAAGCTAATAATTCTGGTTCAATTTCCCAATATGTCATTTCAGCTAAACGCTGAAATCCGTTTTGCCGATAAAGAGCTAAGGCTTCTTTATCATTTACATTGGCTTCTAAAATCCAGGTACGAGCTTCTAAAATCGATTCAAAGCAGTAGCGCAAAAGTTGCGAGCCAATTGTCTGCTTGCTAACAGATTTTTCTAGCATCACCCTATCTACACGCCAAGTACTGCGTGTCTTATTGAATGGCGATACCTGAACAATTCCCAACATAGTACGCCCTTGCTCGGCTACATAAGCGCAAAGACGGTGCTGTAAAGGATTGGGAAACCAACTTAAAAATTTGAGTAATCCAAAATTACGACGCAGTTTTTGTGCTTGCTGCGTCGCAGAATGTTCTTCCGATTGGTTTTGGGCTGCGAATGACTCTTGGGAGAGACGTTCGATATCATCCAAATCCCGGTATTGAACTGGTCGAATAACGATATTAATATTTTGGGAAAGTAATGATGTCATTTTCATAAGAAGCCCTCGGCTTGCGGGAAACCCAGTCTTTTTAAAGCTGGGAGGAAAGCAGCACGCGTGATTTTAACCACCGTGGCATTTGAATACTGATTTTTAAATGGATATAATCCCAGGAATCAGCAAACCTGTTGGCGGTCCCCTCGCTCACCGCTAACAAGAATTAACTGACCAAACAGTTTTAGAGATAATCCGAACTGGGGAAGCATTCGGAAGTCTGTACCAGCCAACGGCTCAGTGAGCTAGTCAGTACTACGTAAGATTTGGCTCTTACAAGCTCAATGGCTTCAGCCTTGAGTCACTGACCCTAGTTCCAACCTTAACCCTTAAATATAATGTAATTACTACTCGGATGTAATTACGAAGTTGTACTGCAATTATATTAACGGCTTTAACTCGTTAACCGTTGCGTCAAAAGAGTGATTTTGCTCACTTGATAATAAAAAACAGTTCTTTAAGAGAATAAGACCGTAAATCTTCTCCATAAGAACTGTTTTATTGTATTTGATTTTTGTTAAGTTTAGTTAATCTTTTATCATACTTGTCTAGAAATAATTTTTTCAAAATCAGCTTGAGTTTGATGAAGTAGTTCTCTCCGGCTATCAATTGAATTTTGTTTTAGGCTTGGAACCAGATTGCGAGCCTGTAGAGTCATATGAAATTGCAAGTGAGCAACATATTCGCTGAATTCTTCACGCGCTACTTGATTACCTGTTACGGTATTTGATTCCATTACCACAGTGTTCTCCTTTTTGATTGCCATGCTTTATAGAGCATATCAGAATTTATTATCCAAAGAATAGTTGTTGGCAATTTTCGCAATGAACTTTAACGCTTTACTCGTTAATTTGTAAAGATAAGTAAAGTTCATAAATTTCCGGTTGATCGGCATATAGCACGCTTAAATTTTAGGAAATAAAACCCAAGCACCTGTGAAACTAAATAATCCTTATGGAAGATTGAATTTATTTAAGAAAAGATTTTTCCCTGTTCCCTGTTCCCTGTTCCCTGTTCCCTGTTCCCTATTCTCTGTTCCCTTCTTTTAAATGTTTTTTTAACATTAATCCTTAAGTTTATCTTTCAAAGCTTCAGGAACATTTAATGCTTTATCTAAACCACGAACATTTTCCCATTCCAAATTTTCATTCCAACTGCACGCCAGCAAGTTAGCTTCACTTAAATCGGTACCCCCAAGAATCGCATAGCTCAGGTTGGTATAGCTTAAATCAGCACCGTAAAAAATTGCTCCGGTGAGGTTACTACCGCTAAGGTTAGCATTTTGTAAATTTGCATAACTTAGATCGGTACCAAGTAAAATCGCGTCGCTAAGATCCACACCGCTCAAATCTGCTTCACTCAACGTAACTCCACTCAAATCTGCTTCGCGAAGAATTACTTTAGTTAAATTAACACCTGCTAAATCGGCACCAAAAATAATTGCTCCGTGCAAGTTAGCGCTCTTTAGATTAGCTCCATTCAATTTAGCGTAACTGAGTGAGGCACCGATTAATATAGCTTCAGTAAAGTTAGTGCCGAACATTAAAGAATCGCTCAGGTTTGTACCCTTAAGAGTAGAGCCTCTAAGATTCACGCCGCTAATATCGGCACGGCATAAGTCGGCATAGCTCAAATCTACACCAATTAGATTCGCATCGCTTAAGTTTGCCGCAAAAACAATGGAATTTCTCAGATTAGCACCACTTAAATCTGTATCTCTAAGATTTGCGCTAGTTAAGTTAGCACCAGCTAAATTAACACCAACTAAGTTAGCGCCAGCTAGATTTGCATAGCTTAAATCAGCATGACTTAAATCCGCACCGCTCAAATCGGCACCGCTCAAATTAGTGTGAGTCAAGTCGCAATCAGTCAAGTTAGCTTCTTTAAGCAAGGCTCCGCTTAAATTTGCATCACCAAGGTTAGCCTCACGAAGATTAGCTTTTTCGGCTTGAACACCTGTAAGATTTGCATCACCTAAATAAGCATTACTA
>JBCCLY010000320.1:0-5423 GCA_039026655.1 Cyanobacteria bacterium P01_C01_bin.38
AAACCGCGTCTACACAAACAAAACCCTTCTACAAGGGTTTTAAAACTATTAGTCCACGGAGGTGGACTTTGCCTGTGTAGTAGCGGTTTTAACCGCCGGACACTTTTAAAACATCCTCTCAGATTAACACAGACTGCTCACTGCTCACTGCTAACTGCTAACTGTCACAACCCCGCAAACCATTCATAACCTTGATCTTCCCAATAACCTTGAAATCTGGATAAATTACTAACTAAAGTAACTCTTGTTACCCATTTACTTTGCTTGTAACCAAGTTTTATCGGGGAAGATAAACGTAAAGGAGCGCCGTTATCAACTGGTAAAGGTTCGCCGTTTTTCTCGTAAGCTAATAATGTTTGAGGATGCAAAGTTGAAGCAATATCCCAGCTTGAATAATAGCCATCGGCGGATTGAAAATAAGCATATTTAACCGTAGATTTTGGTTGGGCGATCGCCACTAGTTCCCGTAAGCGAATGCCTCCCCACTGAACGATTGCAGCCCATCCTTCTACACATACGTGACGAATAATTGTAGAAGTATATGATAAATTTTTGATATCATCCATGCTCAAACTAACAGGATTTTCTACTTCACCATCAATAATTAAACGAAATTTTTCTTGGTTAATAAGTGGAGTGGATCTATATGAATTTACTATCAAAGCTTCCGGCTCGATTTCATTAGGTGAAAATTCTGGTACAGGTGTTTGAGGTTTTAATAATAAAGATTGAAAATTCTCATTTAGAGGTTCAGAAACCGCACCTACAATATCTTCAAATACGGGAGTACCGCAGCCACCTAAAAGTAAACTTATACTTGACAAACCGGAAATTTGTAATAATTTTCGGCGGGTTATATGTAAGTTTGATTTCATGATGTTGGTTGTTAGTTGTTATTTGTTAGTTGTTGGTTGTAGGGAGCGTGATGCTTCGATGAATGCTGTGAGAAAAATTAAAATTTTTAGCATAAATTTTTATCGCGATAAATTATAAGTATTATGATGATGCTTGCACGCAGCATACAACACATCCTACAACTTTTCGTATGATTTGGTCATTTAACTAAACCGTACCTTTTTACAAGACTGGAACGAAAATTTTAAACCTGTTAAATAGAAATTAAAATAAATTAAATTTTGATTCAATGTATATATTCAAACTAGAAAGTTAGTAGTTTTTCTATATATTAAGTAACTATGACGGTATTAATGTTTACTTTTTTCTGCAAAAAGCAAAAAGTAATTATTATACATAATACCTGATAGTCAAGCTTAAGATAGATTTTCAACAGTTTTCTACTGGCAATTGAAAATTTTTCGTAGCGATTTTTCATAATTTTGGAATCTTTCTATGAAATATATATAGAACAAATAACTTTCTTAAATAATCTAATCCTAATGAAAAAAGTTGTTTATTGGTTAATGGGTGAAAGAGCCGGAAGAACCGTATATGGGGTTTGGAATTGGCTGTGGGGATTACCTGTAGAATCCGGTGGAAAGGTTGCTGTAGCGGTTGCAGAAGAATCTCTACAATCGATGGGCGAATCAGTACAAAAGTTAGCCCAAGCTGTTGCTCAACAGGAAGCTGCTTATAAAAGAGCAAAACAAAAATACGAAGAAAAAGCCAAAGAATTAAAAACTTTTGAAAGTCAAGCTTTAATAGCACAAAAGCAGAGCAATCAAGAAGCAGCAAGAATGGCTATGACTAGAGTTGTGCAAGCCGAACAAATTTTGCCGAGGCTCGAAGAAATGGTCAAACAAGCTGAAACTGCTGTCAAAGCTTCTACAGACAAACTTAACCGAGAACGTATGAAGCTCGAAGCTTACAAGGCTGATATGCAGAATATGAAAGATATTTCTGAAGTTAATGCCGCGTTAGAACAGATTGCTAAAGTTAATAGCGAATTCGATATCGGTTCGGCTAAAAATCAATTTGAATCTGCTAAAGGTGCCGTCGAACGTCGCAATTTAAGTGCAGAAGCTTTGGCTAGACTTTCGGAAAATCCTGCGGAAAAAATGCAAGCCGATTTAGAAAACATGACTTTAGATGACGAAGTAGCACGTCGTTTACAAATGTTAGAAGATACAGATCCTAAGCAATTACCAGAATAAGTATAGTGCTACGCGAAGGTTAGAGGTTAAAGGTTAAAGGTTTAATAATCATAGCCTAACCTGATTATGTAGTGCTATAAATCAGTAATTAGATAAATACAAAAAAATACAACAAATAAGTATTATGAGTAAAAGAAGCGGCCCTCCTCCAATTATTTTTATAGTTTTAGCTTTGGCTTTAATAGGTGGTGGTTATTGGTGGTTTTTCAAGCGCGACACTACACCACAAATAGGTAATCAAGTATCTTCTGATAATCCAGTTGCTCAAAATAATCAACCTATAGCTGAAGCTTTCCCTGCACCACAAAGTGTGCCCAATGGCACTACTGTAAGAATTGATGGTTCTACGAGTATGGTGACAATTAATCAAAATCTTAAAAGAGGTTTTGAAAATAGATTTCAGGGTACAAATGTAGTTACAAATGCCGGAGGTAGCAGCAATGGTATTCAGGCTTTGATAAATGGTACTGTTGATATCGCCGCAGTTTCTCGACCTTTAACTCAACAGGAACAAAGCCAGGGATTGGTTGCAGTACCCATCGCTAACGACGCGATCGCGATAATCGTGGGTAGCAATAATCCTTTTATCCAACAGTTAAGCAGCAATCAAGTAGCAGATATTTTTCAAGGAAAAGTTAATAATTGGTCGCAGGTAGGTGGCTCAAATGGAAGCATTCAGGTAATAAATCGTCCTGCGGTGAGCGGTACTCATCAAGCTTTCAAAGAAATGGTACTGCAAGGAAACAATTTTGGTACAACAGCAAATATCACCACATTACCAAGAGATGAAACCACAGGATTAATCCGCGCTTTAGGCAATAACGGTATTGGCTATGCAACTTTTGCTCAGGTTCAAAATCAATCAACAGCGCGAGTACTTCCTATAGATGGTGTAACACCTTCTGCCTCTAACTATCCTTACACCAGAAAGTTGTTTTACGTTTACAAAAATCCTGTCAGCCCTCAAGTTGAAGCATTTTTAGGCTATACAACTTCTTCTGAAGGGCAAACAGCATTGATTGGGAATTGGTAATTAGTTGTTAGTGGTTGGTTGTTAGTGGTTAGTGGTTAAGTAAGTCGGCACAAATAAATCTGCTGTATGTAACATTCGGGTAAATTAGCTTTAAAGTCTTGCCCCTACTTTCTACTCCCTACTCCCTTGTCTCAATTATGATTTTCAACGCCAACCTACTTAGTTGTTAGTGGTTAGTTGTTAGCGATAAATTAAAAATAGTTAACTATTATCAACATCAACTGTGGCTAAAGATGAACTTCCCGTACATTTACATCTATTAGAAAGCTTTGATGCTGGGTGGGATGGCTTAAATCTTATCTACGAAATCGAACCACGCAATGAAATGCCTGAAATTGACTTAGGTCAGCATTTTATCATTATTGCTCGCGGTAATTTTCGTGCTAGCTATATGCTTAATGGAAGCTGGCGTGAAGTGGATTATACAAAAGGTGATATTGCAATTATTCCTGCAAATCAAGGTTTTCCTAAAACGCAAATTGACCGAGAAGTTCCTTTAGTTGAGTTATTTATTGACCCTGCACTTATTAATCGTATTGCTTGCGAATCGGCGAATACAGACAACATTGAGTTAGTACCGCAGTGGCAAATACGCGACCCTTTAATTGAAAATATTGGCTTAGCATTAGTAACAGAATTAGAATCAAATGGCGCGGAAAGTAAATTTTATGCTGAATCAATGGCTACGGCGCTTTCCATGCATTTACTTAGCAGATATTCATCGCGTTTAACTCCTCAAATAAAAAAATATACCGATGGATTGTCGAATTATAAATTAAAAGAAGTAATCGAATATATTCAGGAAAATCTTAGCAAAAAACTAACTCAAGCAGAATTAAGCGCGATTGTTCATATGAGTCCCCATTATTTCGCTACTTTATTCAAGCAATCAATGGGAATGACACCATATCAATATGTAATGAAATCTCGAATTGAAAAAGCAAAAGAGTTGTTATTAAAGCGAGATTTCACAATAGTAGAAATTTGTGGCGAAGTTGGTTTTCAAAATCAAAGTCATTTTACAAGAGTTTTTCGGCAATATACTAACGTGACTCCGAAGAAGTTTCGGGATAAGAGTTAGGAGTTAGGAGTTAAGAGTTAGGAGTTAGGAGTTAGGAGTTAGGAGTTAGGAGTTGGGAGTTAGGAGTTGGGAGATTTTAGATTATCTTTCTATTATCAATTACCAATGCCCAACTACCAACTACCAATTACCAATTACCAATTACCAATTACTAATTATTACTCAATATTTTTGGCGCTAAAGCGCAACTACGAACCCAATTCAAGAAGATTAGAATAATTTTCGGAAGTTTAGATAAGACGCTGGCGGGGATTGATTTTATGCTGAGTGAGTATTAAGGAAAAATTGGTTTGAAGAATTAATATGAACGAAAATCTAATTCCCATATCAACGTTTTTTATCGGAATCAATGGTTTTATTGCTTTTGTACTTTCCTATATTGTGGCAATGGAGCGTACAAAAACCAGGGTTTGGCATGGCGAATCAAATGTTGATGTAAAGGAGCAACCTGATTATTTAGAAAAGCCAAATGCATGGGCTATTTTTGTCGAGAATCTAACTCAAAAGCTGGTTGAAACAAAAGCTCAAGATGATGGTATTTTACAGCGTAAAGTTCGCGCTCATAGCAATTTTACAGAATACGTTCCGTTAGCATTACTGTTAATTGCTGCTTTGGAATTAATGAATGCAGCTACTGTTTTAATATGGCTTTTAGGAAGCTGTTTAACTATAGCTAGAATTGCTCATGCATGGGGTTTAATTAATACATATGGTCCTTCTCCTGGTAGGGCTTTTGGTTTTTTTTTGACTTGGTTTGTTTATTTAATAGGTTCTGGTGCTTGTGTTTTTTATGGTGTGAAGGGTTTAATTTAACTTACATTTTGTATTCTCAACTTAACATTCCCGCTTGTTTAGAATTCGCCGTATAATAGCAATAGTCCTATAAATAAGACTATAAAAAAAATCAATAAATAAAAGTAAGATTTGTAGTATGATTTTAGATTGCCCTAAAACTAGATAATAATCGTTAAAATAATATTGCAAGGTGTGAAAATTGAATTTATCTATTAAATGGACTCATTAACATTGCAACAAAATACTAAAAATCATACTGCTATAGTTATCGGTAGCAGTATGGCAGGGCTTTTAAATGCAAGAGTTTTAGCAGATTATTTTACTCAAGTTATTTTAGTTGAGCGCGATACTTTACCGCAGCAACCGCAAACTCGTAAAGGTGTTCCCCAAGCAAATCACGCTC
>JBCCLY010000321.1:0-5396 GCA_039026655.1 Cyanobacteria bacterium P01_C01_bin.38
AAAAATTACTAAGTTCTAATTTGGCTCTTGCCGTATATTTAAACGTCTCCCGAATCTGTCATAAACCAAAACATCCCATTGTCCGTTCAAAGTATATTCAAACGCAATCCTGTTACCGTCGGCACTAATTGTAGGATTGCGGACTTCTGCTTGTAAATTACCCGTCAAATTACGCGATTGACGAGTTTCGTTATCGTACAGAAAAATATTACTTCTTCCCTGCCGAGAAGCTGCAAACACAATATATCTAGCATCTTGAGAAACCGAAGGATGACTGGCGATTGCATCAAATGAATTCAGCCCCGGCAAGTTACTCAAATTGCGAGTCATCCGATCGAACATATAAACATCTTGGCTTCCTCGGCGATCGCTCGTATAAACAATATATCTATTAGAAATATGTGGATTCAACTCCGCAGCACCAGAATTAAGACCCCTACCACTATTATCAAATGGGTAACTTAATATACGCGGTGAACTACAAGCACTTAATAAGCTAAAACTCGTAAATAAGCAAATTGAAATAAATTTGGGGATTGGGCATTGGGGATTGGTAGTTGGTAGTTGGTGGTTGGTAATTGGTAGTAGCAAGTATAAAAAATACAGTGAGAGCGTTTCGCTCCATAGAACAAATCTCATTTATCGCCTTCTCCCCTTCTCCCCACTCTACCCCCTCTACCCACTCTACCCCCTCTCCCCCCTCTCCCCCTCCCTTCTACTCCGGCGGCGCACTAACCGGCGCACCGTTAGGAATATCTAATTCTACATTCGCTCCTCGATCGAGTACTTCAATATCCCACTGACCGCGAATTGTTGTTTCAAATACAACATACCTGCCATCAGGGCTGACGCTGGGGTTTCTCACCCAGCCGTTGTAAGTTGGGGTAAGGATTTGCGACTGTCCGACGGCGCGGTCGTAAAGCCCTACTACTGGTCTTCCACGGTTGCTGGTGCTGTAAACTATGTAACGTCCGCTGTAGCTGAGACTGGGACTTTCTGCAATTGCGTTACGTCGATTTAAACGCGGTGTCGGAATCAACTTTTGCTGCTCTAAATCGTACAGTAATAATTGTTGAGTACTGCTACGATTTGATACAAATGCTAAAAAGCGACCGTTGCCGCTTAAAGCCGGTTGTTCTTCAGTGTTACGGGTATTTAAGGAATTAGAACCAATGGGAACCTCGTTGTAGCTACAGGATACAAGCAAAGTCAAACAAAGACAAAGACTCCAACGAAATTGTGATTGGAGCCGAAATAAACGGATAAATTTTTTCACCTTCAACTAAAAACTAATTATCTGTGCTGCCAATGCCAATTTTTAGCTATTCGTCATCCAATTTTACTTCTGGTGGTTCGTCTTTCTCGTCTTCTAAACGAACAATTGGGTTGTATTCTTCGTAATCGGTGGGTATAACTTCATCCATTCCCCCACGTTCTCTTCTCGGATCTGAATCTCTTCTAGGACGACGTTTTCTTGAAGAAGTTCTTGGTTGGATAATATCTCCATCGCTTCTTCGACGGGTAGTAGGTGGTCTATCGTTACTGCGACGAGGTGTTCTTCTTTCTTCAGTACGGGAATTATCCCAATCATCTACTGGTGGACGAGGAGATGAATCCCAATCGCTTTGTTCAAGTCTCGGGGTGTTACGGGTAGTAGTTCGACGAGTAGAACTGGAACTACGACGACGAGGTGGTCTATCGTCATCAATTCTTTCTACATCATTACGACGTTCCGGACGACGAGGGACCCGATCGTCGTAGTATTCACTGCGAGATGAGCGAGTGTCCCTACTTCCACGAATTTGAGGGCGCGAGGTCGGACGTTCATCTTCATAATACGGGTCGTAAGGTAAAGGCTCGCGATCGTAATCTTCTACCTCAGCACCATATTTACCACGGTCATCATAATCGTAGCGGTCGCTGACATCTCGCTCGCGGTCAACAATTGGCGTGCTGCGCTTAGCTTGCTGAGTGGCGATACCGCGCAGACGAATACTTTCATAAGCAAAATATACGGTAGTTCCAACTAAAAGCAACTGACCGAATTGCAAAATAGGGTCTAATCGCCAACCCTGAAAAATAAAAATAAAACCACACAATAAGCCGACAGCGGCAAAAAATATATCTTGGTCTCGCGAAAGCTCCGGACGTATAGTACGAAGACCATAAAGACCGGCTCCAGCAACAGCTAGAAAAATCCCTAGAATACTAGCCGGGTTAGTCCCTATATTTACCTGAGCCAGAACGCTGGCTGAGTTCAGCCCATAAGTTAGCATTGTTCTTTATCCTGATATCAAATCTATGTTAGCGACTCGTAATTAAAATCTCTGCTTCAAGCAAACACATATACAGCAAAGACGCGAATTGCCTGACTCCAAACCGGAGCTATTCAATACCGCGTCTTTACATTGTTGCTTAAAGTTCACAAGACTGGGCGTTTGTGTTAAGTATAACTTGTCCTCAAAAAGAGGAATGGTTAAAACCCAGTCTTGTTAACAATCAGTAGATAAATTGTTGTTATCTTCAAAAAACCTAGTTTCCCAAGCTTCTAAATTAATCCTAAAAACGTTGGATTTTATCTTTTTGACTGATGAAAATTAAAGCCACTGTTGCGGGGATAACAAAAATCGCAGCGCCCCAGCCTAAGCTCCAAAGAAAATTTGCTAAAGAGGGAGTCATAGTTACAACCTTTTTTTTACATAGTTCTTTCTAATATTTTAATACCACGAAACGAATCGCAATAAGTCTTAATCTTTAATTAGGGGAGTAGGGAGTGGGGAGTAGGGAGTGGGGAGTGGGGAGTAGGGAACAGGGAACAGGGAGTAGGGAGTAGGGAGTAGGGATTAGGGAGTGGGGAGTAGGGAGTAGGGAGCAGGGAACAGGGAACAGGGAGTAGGTATTAGATTATTTTTAGCAATTGAATATAGTATCGCTTACCTAACTTTCGATAAAATAAGATAAAGACTTTACAAATCTTAAACTTTTTCTTCAGATAAACTGCAAATTTCAACCATGAGTACCCTTGACGTTAGCAATTTGATTCTCAGCCTTGTATTAGGGTTGATGACGTTTTTATTTATTTTCCGAATTATTTTAACTTGGTATCCCCAAGCCGAACTGAATCGTTTTCCCTTTAATATCATTGCTTTTCCAACAGAACCGTTTTTAGTAGTGTTGCGAAAGCTAGTACCTCCCATTGGTGGTGTAGATATTACACCGATTATTTGGGTAGGTATATTCAGTTTGGCACGGGAAATTCTCTTAGGTCAGCAAGGATTGCTGACCATGCTGGCTCGCACGAGCTAAAGTGAATTTTTTATTTCCTCTATGAAATTGGTGTAGACATTACCTTCCAAAAACTGCGGAATATCCATCACTTTTTGATGAAAGCCAACGGTGGTAGTTAGTCCTGTAATCGCACATTCTCTCAGAGCGCGTTTCATGCGATTTATTGCGGTGTGTCGGTCGGGACCCCACACAATTAATTTTGCGATTAACGAGTCGTAGTAAGGAGGAATCTGGTAATCGGTGTAAATATGGGAATCGATACGAACACCGGGACCTCCAGGTGGAAGATAGCCGCTGATACGTCCCGGACAAGGGCGAAAATCATGGTCGGGGTCCTCAGCATTGATGCGACATTCTATGGCATGACCCCTTAACACAATTTGGTCTTGAGTAACGCTAAGTTTTTCTCCCATCGCAACGCGGATTTGTTCGGCAACCAAATCAAGCCCAGTGATCATTTCCGTTACTGGATGCTCAACCTGAATTCTGGTATTCATTTCCATAAAGTAGAAATTACCAGATTTATCCAGTAAAAACTCCACCGTACCCGCACCAGTATAATTAATATACTTAGCGGCTTTTACAGCAGCTTCTCCCATTTTCTGCCGTAATTCTTCATTCAGTGCAGGACTTGGAGCTTCTTCTAAAAGCTTTTGATTGCGTCGCTGAATTGAACAATCGCGCTCGCCTAAATGAACTACATTGCCGTAATTATCAGCTAAAATCTGAAACTCAATATGACGGGGACGTTCGATAAATTTTTCTAGATAAACCCCTCCATTACCGAATGCAGCTTCCGCTTCCCCTTGTGCCGCTCGAAAAGATTTAGTAAATTCATCCGGCGATCGCACTAATCGCATACCTCTACCACCACCACCAGCCGTAGCTTTAATCATCACCGGATAGCCGATTTCCGCAGCATTTTTTAATCCTTCTTCCTCAGAACTGAGCAAACCATCGCTACCCGGTACAGTAGGAACACCAGCTTTTTGCATAGTTTCCTTAGCCGTAGATTTATCTCCCATCCTACGAATTGCTTCAGGTGAGGCACCAATAAAAGCAATATGATGGTCGGCACAAATTTCAGCAAAACGGGCATTTTCCGCCAAAAATCCATAGCCGGGATGAATCGCACTAGCATTGCGCGTTAACGCAGCCGCAATAATATTAGGGATATTTAAATAGGATTTACTGCTTGCAGCATCACCAATACAAACCGCTTCATCAGCAAGCTGTACGTGAAGAGCATTACGGTCAATATTTGAATGTACTGCAACAGTAGCAATTCCCATTTCCTCACAAGCACGGAGAACGCGAAGTGCAATTTCCCCTCTATTAGCAATTAATATTTTGTCAAAATTCATTTCGTAATTTCTATATCTTCTTACTAGATTGACATTTCCGTCTCTTGTCAAATTACGAAAAACACTTTCGCGCTTGTTTGCTGATGACAAGAGATTTGTACGCTTTGTTTGTAGATCCTTTCGGCTACAATTAACTACCCATAAGGCATTGTAAATATATCGCGCCGTCTAAGTAGACCCAAATAGTATTAAGAAATAACTCAGTCGGTTAACAATTATACGCATCCTCGACCGAATGCGAGACATTTAAATCGAGAATCAACAATAATTGCAATTAAGCTGTTATAGCAATAACAGTTTTTAATATGACTTGCGTTGCATTTAATTTCTGTCTGCGAGTTATCTCGATCGGGTAATTATAAACGACGAAGAGTAGGGAGTAGGGAGTAGGGAATAGGGTTTTAACTCAATTTACTTTATTCAACATAGTTAAGTTTATTTGTGCCGACTTACTTATATTTTTTTTGTTGTGCTATACTTCATTTCTAGATAAATAAAAATCTATCATGCGGATGTGGCGGAATTGGTATACGCGCACGCTTGAGGGGCGTGTGGCCTTGGCCTTGCGAGTTCGAGTCTCGCCATCCGCATTTTTTCATGAAAAATTTTGGGAATAGTTAGGAGTTAGGAGTTAGGAGTTAGGAGTTAGGAGTTAGGAGTTAGGAGTTAGGAGTTAGGAGTTAGGAGTTAGGAGTTAGGAGTTGATAATAAATTATTCTTCCCCTTGTCCCCTTGTTTCCCCAT
>JBCCLY010000322.1:0-5381 GCA_039026655.1 Cyanobacteria bacterium P01_C01_bin.38
CTCGCACTACGCAAACCCCTCAAAATTAATGTGGCGAAGTACTAGTGGTCTGTCCCATTAAAATTGAAGGGTTAGGGCAAGCAGGGGGAGCAGGGGAGGCAGGGGAGGCAGGGGGAGAAAAGAGTAAAACCCTATGCAGATAAACCCGTCATAACTAATGGGACAGACTACTAGTGCTTTGTCCCATAAAAATTGATAGGTTTGTAGTTGGCGATTTATCGCTCCGAGGGACTAAAAGTCCCAACTACGAACCTAGAAGTACCCATCATAACTAACGGGACAGACTACTAATGGTTTGTCGCGTTAGTTTTAAAGGGTTTGTAGTTGGCGATTTATCGCTCACAAGCCCTCTCTGCGCCAACTACGAACCAGGTGGAATATTAGCTCAACTCGCATACATCAAAAAACCAAGGAACATAAAATACAAAACCAACTTCAACATCAAAAAGATTGATACGAACATTTCAATATCTGTACACAGTAACTTTATTTACACTTTGTATGTAATATTACTTATCCATTTAAATTAGATTCATTCACCGTTATCTTAGGTTATCTGTTGTTTATTACCAAATATATTGAAGAGTAAATGCCTGAGCGATCGCCGTAAATAATGTATCGCCTGCTTTTCTTTACAACATAGTTCCCATAGATGTAATTAATGGGGAATCCCCGATATAAGCAAAACTTAAATATCAATAACTTTTATAGTGAATATAAAAATCCCCATCGGTTAGGTTGTCTAGAACAACAGCAACCAGTGAATATAGAATTGTTCAACTCACCAGATTATTCTTGAACTATGGCAGCTTGACTGAATTATAGGTTCCAAATCAGCACTAAATCACTTTGAAACGAGGTTTAGCACAGTGAAGTCATTTATTTATTTACTTTTGACCAGAGAATAATACGTAATTATCCTGACTTGATATAATAACTCTTTAGACAAACATTACAGAAAAATTATTATCAATTAATAGATTCTTTTTCTGTATTTTTAATATATCAAAAATAATTTATATAACTTTATTTACACTTAACTTTATAGAGGTAAATAAGGTAATTTTGCTAATTTAAATCTGTCGCAATTAAAAGCCTTGAACTGCGCTTTTATAGCAAATCAAGCTTATTCATTTTTTTACAGACGAAACAGCTATATTTATCTCGTCTTTATAATTTATAGTAAAAATACGGTTAGATTATATACTGAGAAAATAAAAAACTTTTCTCAATCTGAATCATAAGACAACTTTTCAATCATCTACCTTAAAAACATTAGAGGCAGTTTTTATGAAAGCAGTAATTTTGGCTGGAGGTCTGGGTACGCGGTTAAGTGAAGAAACTAGCGTAAGACCAAAGCCAATGGTTGAAATTGGTGGTAAGCCAATTCTTTGGCATATCATGAAAATTTATGCCGCTCACGGTATTAATGATTTTATTATCTGTTGCGGTTACAAAGGGTACGTTATTAAGGAGTATTTTGCTAACTACTTCTTGCATATGTCAGATGTAACTTTTGATATGCGCTTTAATCAAATGAACGTACATTGTGGTTATGCCGAACCTTGGCGCGTCACTTTGGTAGATACAGGAGATAATACTCTCACAGGCGGAAGATTAAAGCGAGTCAAAGAGCATATTGGTAACGAAACTTTTTGCTTTACCTACGGAGATGGTGTCAGTAACGTTAATATCACCAATATTCTTAAATTTCATCAACAACAGCAGACTTTAGCGACTTTAAGTGCAGTACAGCCACCAGGGCGTTTTGGTGCAATTGTTCTAGGACAAGAACAAACCAAAATTACTAGTTTCCGGGAAAAACAAGATGGAGACAATGCTTGGATTAATGGTGGCTTTTTTGTTTTAGAACCTCAAGTAATTGATTTTATCGAAGGTGATTCTACTATTTGGGAAAAAGAACCATTGGAAAAGCTGGCTGATATGGAACAGCTATCTGCTTACAAACACGATGGCTTTTGGCAACCAATGGATACTTTAAGAGATAAAAATTATTTAGAAAACCTTTGGAAGAATAATGAAGCTCCTTGGAAGGTTTGGTGAATAAGTTAGGAGTTAGGAGTTAGGAGTTAGGAGTTAGGAATTATTGCACTCATAGCTTTTAATTTCTAATAAATTGATTGTTAATTGTTTGAATCTTAATTACTTTAATTACTTTAATTACTTTAGTTTCAGGGGAGCCGAATACAACAAATGTATGATTTCATAATTGTAGGTGGCGGTATAGTCGGTCTTTCTACCAGTATGGCTTTAGGGGAACGCTATCCAAAAGCAAAAATTTTGGTCTTAGAGAAAGAAAATCAAGTTGCGTTTCACCAAACTGGTAATAATAGCGGTGTTATTCACTCGGGTATTTATTACAAACCTGGTAGCTTCAAGGCTAAATTTTCCCGTGAAGGTTGCCGTTCGATGGTGCAATTTTGCCAAGAACATGGCATCGATCACGAAGTCTGCGGTAAAGTGATTGTTGCGACTTCTGCTGAAGAAGTTCCTCGTTTAGAAAACCTCTACAAACGAGGTTTAGAAAATGGTTTAGAAGTTAAAAGAATCACGAGCGAAGAAGTTAAGGAAAAAGAACCTCACGTAGCTAGTGTTGCTGGAATTTGGGTAGCATCAACTGGAATTGTAAATTACAAGCAAGTTTGTCAGAAATACGCAGAAATTATCCAGCAACAAGGCGGCGAAATTAGATTTAACACTAAAGTTGAGAAGATAGTTGCTAGCGGTCAAAATCAGGTTTTAGAAACCAACAACGGTAGTTTTGAAACCCGCTTCGTAATTAACTGTGCTGGTTTGTATTCCGACCGTGTAGCCAAACTAGGAAAGGTCGATCCCCAGGCTAAGATTGTACCTTTTCGCGGTGAATATTACGAGCTAACTCCAGAAAAACGTCATTTAGTAAAAGGTTTGATTTATCCGGTTCCCAACCCAGATTTTCCCTTCCTTGGCGTTCACTTTACCCGAATGATAGACGGTACGGTTCATGCAGGACCAAATGCGGTACTCAGTCTGAAGCGGGAAGGTTATAAGAAAACAGATTTTAATCTACGGGATTTTGCGGAAGTAATGACTTATCCCGGCTTCTGGAAACTGGCTGCGAAAAACTCAGATGAAGGAATCAAAGAAATTATTCGCTCCTTCAGTAAAGCAGCCTTTGTAAAAAGTATGCAACAGCTAATTCCTGAAGTTCGCTCGGAAGATGTAGTGCCCACCCATGCAGGAGTTCGCGCTCAAGCTTTGATGAACGACGGCAAGTTAGTAGACGACTTTTTGATTGTCAAAGGTCAAAATTCCGTTCATGTGTGCAATGCTCCTTCTCCAGCAGCAACCTCTTCTATCGAAATTGGTAAAGCTGTAGCAGCAGAAATCCCAGATCAAGCGCATCTCAAACCAGCAGCAGTCAATTGCTAAAAGTTTGATTTCGTAAAAAATTCAGAATTGAATGATTAACAATTAATAGGAATAAAAATCAATGAAAATTCTCGTTACTGGTACAGAAGGTTATCTCGGTTGTTTGTTAGCTCCCTTATTAATCGAAAAGGGACATGAAGTTGTCGGTGTAGACACTGGTTATTACAAAGTTGGCTGGCTGTACAACGGCACCGAAACTACCGCTAAAACCTTAAATAAAGATATCCGTCATATTTCCTTGGAGGATTTACAAGGGGTAGAAGCTATAGTTCACATGGCCGAACTATCCAACGATCCTACCGGACAATTATCGCCAACTATTACTTACGATATCAACCATGCAGGTTCGGTTCGTCTTGCTAAACTAGCAAAACAGGCTGGTGTACGTCGCTTTGTATATATGTCTTCCTGTAGCGTGTATGGTGTTGCTACCGAAGGCGATGTTACCGAAGAATCCCCGGTTAATCCACAGACTGCTTATGCAGAATGTAAAACAATGGTAGAAAGAGATGTAAAACCGCTAGCTAGCGATGATTTTTCTCCTACCTTCATGCGGAATGCAACTGCTTTCGGTGCTTCCCCAAGAATGCGTTTTGATATTGTTTTAAATAACTTAGCTGGTTTAGCTTGGACTACCAAAGAAATTAAAATGACTAGCGATGGTACTCCTTGGAGGCCATTAGTTCACGCTCTAGATATTTCTAAAGCTATTATCTGTGCTTTGGAAGCTCCTCGCGATATCGTCCACAATCAAATATTTAACGTTGGAGATACCGCTAATAATTATCGAGTTAAAGAAATCGCTGAATTTGTTGCTGAAGCCTTCCCTGGATGTAAGTTGAGCTTTGGCGATAACGCTTCAGACAACCGCAGCTATCGAGTTTCCTTTGAAAAAATCAATACTGTGTTACCAGGCTTTAAATGCGATTGGGATGCCCGTTCGGGAGCAAAACAATTGGCTGAAGTATTTAACCAAATTGATATGACTGAGGAAATATTTTTCTCTAGAGGTTTTACTCGCTTGAAACAGCTAGAGTATTTGATTCGCACTCAGCAAATCGATAAAGATTTCTTCTGGGCTAAGAAGTAAGACTAAAATTCAAGCAACAAAATACATTTCAATTTAAAACCAATAGGTACGGTTTAATCAAAAAATTTGAGATTTGAGATTTGAGATTGGGTTACAGAGCTTCCAACTAGGTCAAAATCCAAAATCCAAAATCCAAAATCCGAAATCGATTAACCCGTACCATTACATCCAAACATCTAATCATTCTTTCGTAGGTTAGTTATTATGATTTTTACCGAAACCGAACTTCAAGGGGCTTATACAATCGATTTAGAAGAAAAACACGACCACCGTGGTTTCTTTGCTCGTACTTTCTGCGCTAAAGAACTTGAAGCACATGGTTTAAAGCCTGTAGTTGCTCAATGTAATTTATCTTTTAATCATAAAAAAGGTACTTTACGGGGAATGCACTATCAAACACAACCAGCGGCAGAAACAAAAATAGTTCGCTGTACTAAAGGTGCTATTTACGACGTAATTATCGATATGCGTCCCAATTCTCCTACTTATTTACAGCATTTTGGCGTGGAATTATCAGCAGATAACCACCGTGCTTTGTACGTACCTGAAATGTTTGCTCACGGCTATCAAGCATTAACTGATGGTTGTGAAGTTATGTACATGGTGGGTGAATTTTATACTCCTGGATACGAAAAAGGTTTGCGCTACGACGACCCATTTTTCAACATTGAATGGCCTTTGGAAGCAACTGAAATGTCTGAAAAAGACACCAAGTGGCCTTTGATGAGAATGATGACTGTTGGTGGTGCTTCTTAAGCACTTTTTTTATTTACTACAAGAGGCAGAGCCTCTAAATCTTAGTTCCCAGGCTGAGCCTGGGAACCAGGAAAAACCCCAGGCTGAGCCTGGGAACCAGAAA
>JBCCLY010000323.1:0-5376 GCA_039026655.1 Cyanobacteria bacterium P01_C01_bin.38
AGGGGTCTAGCCCGCTAACCCACCATCCACCGAGTTCGGCGTGTTGGTAGCGTCTTAGGAAGCCGCTGCTGATTCTTCCGGGATTGGTTCGGGGTAGGTATGAAGAGATGAAAAGGTAATCGTAGACGGTTACGCCTTCGATGTGAAAGAAGTTCGCTGCGATTAGCGCGGGGTGTATGGCGCTTAAATCGGCGAGTTCTTGATATTCGTTGGACGTTAGGTTGTTGGGGTGTTGGGTGCTTTCTGGCATCATGACGCACCCCTTCAAACCCGTTGGGTGAAGATTCTTTGCATTTTCTGACTCCTTTTTTGGAGCCAGTTAGCACTCACAGCTTCTCCAAGAAGTTTGAAATAGTTACAAAGCTTTCAATGTTATGCCTTGTAATTTGCTAAGGTTCTAATGTGTAATTTGTTAGTTAGCACTTGTTTTGCGGAACTGCGGGAAGCAGGAAAGCTTAAGCACTACTGACTCGAACTTCTTTTAAGGAAGTTGGGTTCTTGGGGAAGCTACGCAAGTACTAACTGACTTTTTCTAACGTGAAGATATTTTTGACGCGAACAGCAGTTCCCATCCGGGTTGTGAGTTGATGCAGCACAACCGAATATGAAACTTGAAAGAATAAAAGTAAAAGGGTAGTGATTCTCTGCAAGACGTTAGATGCCCTTGTACCTTCTAAAGAAATTTTCATGGTGGTTATCTTTGCATAGAACAACTACCACTAATATCACGCCGCTTTTTTTGCCCCTAAAAACTGGCATCAGTTAACTTAATTAACTTAATTAAGGTTGTCTACCAAGCTGTATCTCTTGATTCACAATGCTTTTAAAAAAAAGGCGTAGGGGGATTCTAGAGGTAACGTAGGGGGATTCTAGAGGTAACGTAGGGGGATTCTAGAAAACTTGTCTACCCACTCAACGATATATGGAGTATGCGTTTGAGCCGTTTCATTCTCAATAAGCAGAGTAGACAAACGATATATCAATGCTTACAGCGTTTTGCTTATTGAGAATGGCTTGTGACACAAAAGTAGACAAAACCCCAATCCTTTTACTGATAAGGCTTGGGGCTGTTTAGTTAATTTGAATGTAGGAATTAGTTTGAAGAAAAGTTAAATAACTATTACCGGATTCTAGAGAAGTAGACAGTATGCGGGAGCGATTTTACAGAGGGTAGACAAGTAGACGTGTTCTAATTGCTCATAATTTGGTTTAATTCTGGGGCTAACCACTCCCAAAGCCGTTTTAAATGAAGAGGTTGAATTTTACGGGTTCCATTGATCCACTTGCCAGGAAGCGATTTTTGCAAGCCCAACCGTTCTGCTAAATGCGATTTAGTCCATCCTCTCATTTTTAAAGCTTCTTCCAAAGCCCATCCAGGGATTTTTTTTTGGCTGTCTACTGTGAATTTTTGTTTGGTAGGGTGCGAAGGGTTCTGAGCGGTGACTACGGTTTTAAGTTTTGGCTCGGAGTGGGGCTTGGATTTACTAACTGGAAGTACAGGTGCGTTAATCGCTTCTAGCTTCTCCTGAATTTTTTCTGTAGGTTTAATAATTACTTTTGCTTCTAGCCAAATATTTAGCCACCCGTTAGGTCGTCGCTGTCCTTTTTTGTCTTCTGGTAATACCCAAATTGGTTGAATTGATGCTGGGTAAGTAACTGAATCAAAACTAATTTTCCAACCTAAATCCTGTAGAGTTAGTAAGGCATTATTCCACTGTTCAATTAGTGTTTTTCTTTTATAACGATTGCCCTTTATCTGAAGTTCTTGTAATTGTGTTTCTCCAAGATATCCTATCCGTTTTAGTAATGTTTTTACCTTATATTCTCCATCAGTTTTAATTCGGCTCATAATGGTTAACAATACCGCTAACCTTGCAGCAATTGGATTTTGATAGGGATTAATTTGTAAGGTACTTTTAGCTAAAAGTCCGTACTCATATAACGAACGGTAATTGTCTAAATCTTGAAATGGTCGAACCCAGTCATTAGCACTAACAGTTATAAATAACTCTGTAGGGTCATCAAATTCATGGTCAATAAGCAATGGATTATTATGTTCTAAAACTAAAGACAACTGACCTGTATACTGAAGTTTTAGTTGCCACATAGCTTGAATTTCAACTGAATATTTCATCCGTTTTAAATCAAGCTCGTTAATAGTGATACTCAGGTGGGCTACTTGCTGGGCAAGCACACCGAGTTTTTTCAACTTCTTACCTAAACTTAAATCGGTTCTATTGCTCCAACCAAAAGTTTTAATTAAATCAGTTCCTTTGATAGTAAATGCACCCGACCAAGGTTGATCTAAATCCGTGGCACAAGACGCAAAAACTAAAAACATATAAGCAACTTCTGGGTTAAATTTCTGAATAATCTCCCAGGCTGCATTCCCAGCTATAAGTTCTAATCTGTTGGTTTCCGGGTTTTCTTTGATGATGTTGTGTTCAATGAAACCTTGACCGAAAAACCGCCGGAAACAAGGAACACCTTCAATATCATCCCAAAGATTTTTTCCTAAGCAAGCTTGCGCTCCTGATAAGTAAGGGTGAGAAGTCATTACGGGAGCATCATCAGTTATTTGAAATAATGGTGGTTGTGTAACGGGGCTTGGGTGCGTAGCAACCGTATTAGTTTCTTGTTGAAACTCTTTGGCTGACGCTGATTTTGATTGCTTATGTTTTTCTTTCCTTGTGTTCATCAAGTTACCCCACGAAGGAACATTTATCTACAAAATTTTTTACAAAAGAACGAGCTACGCTATGTTTTTAAAAGTTCATGCGACATAAGCCCCAAAAAGAAAATCTTTTTCCGAGCAGTACAGCCACGGAAAGTTTATGGATGAGAAAGTGGTGGGTTTTATTGTCTAATCAAGTTTTTGGTTCTTGTTTTTTTCTACATACTCTTCAATAAACTTAGTCAGCACGGTATTCATATTAGTTTTGTTAAGGACGCAAGTAGCCTTGAACTGGTGTCGAAGCGAATCCGGCAGAACAACTTTAATCATTACGTTTTTGTCCTCATCATTTTGATTCATTATATTGACCGCTAAAAGTCTACGGTCAACCATTTTGCAGTATTGCACCATTAGGTCACAATGGGAAGTATGGGAAGTATGGGAAGTTTTATGCTATTTTAATCGACAGATGGTTTTTATTGCCAACCAAGTAATTGGCATTTAAAAAAAAAATCATTGCCTTAAATGCTTGCTTGCGGGTGTGCATAAATAGTGCAGCTCAATTTCCAGTAACTGAAACTGCAAAAACTGCTTCTACAAGACAATCACGCACTCAATACCTATAGCCTGCATGGGAGAAAGGATGCTGCATGACAATCACCCAGTAACAACCATCTCAATGCATGGAGGTCACGCTCCGTCAGCGACATCAAATAATGACAGTCACCCAGAGTACAAAAAATATGAGGGAAACAACACGACCGCTAAAAGACTTCTACGAATCAAAACTAGGCAAGCCAATCAGCGATTCATCCTGGTATCGGGTCTGCGATTGCCTTCGAGGCACTTGTGGGGAAATCACCAGGGAGAACCTAGAAATGTACGCTATTAAATTTAGTTGCCTTGGATGTATCTACGTTTCGGGGGATAAGTTGTTACCCTGTGCAATTCACCCAAAAGAACAAAGTGAAGATTGTCCCGATAAGACTTTTATTTAAGGAGAACAATTGACATGATTGCCGAACTTTTAAAAGCACATCAACGCCACGTAAAATCATTAATTGACGTGCTGAATGAGTTAAAAGACTTAGCGACATCTGAATACGATACTGATAGATTGCTGGACAATATAAGAGGCAGTTTAAATTACATTGTTTGCGAAATTGAACCATCGAACGTATTAGCAATGGCAATGATTCAAGATGCTTCTAGTATTCAATGCTGTATCGACCAATCCGAATTTTTAATCAATGCAGCATCGGCAATTCTAAGTAAAATCAATGCTGATATTGATGCAGCAATACCACAGCAAACTGAGTAACGATGTTTACATACATTCGTCTTGGTTCGCGGCTCCATTTGTACGAATCTAGCCGCGAGGGTGCGTTTTAAAGATGGGATTTACAAAGAAATTTAGGTTATATCGATTAGTTACCGTTTTATACATCAAAGGATTCAGGTAATTGAGCCAGTTTATAAAGTTACCGTTTTACCCTGAAACTAGAAACTTTATCGATGTTGACCCTAAATTTATCGATGTTGACCCTAAAGTAACCTTTTTATCCGGAGCCAAAACCACCATCGTTATATTTGTCACAAATCTGAGTAGTACTACGTATGGAAAGTAAACGGAAGCAGCCTACAAGAGGACAGCAACTTTGGAAGATATACGAAACGGAGTTGGGAGAAACCGTTAGTTATTCGACCTGGAAGCGAAGACTAAGCGAACTAAAACAGCTAGATAGAACCTTTAACTTGAGGAGCAAGAATGCACCTAAAAAAGTTAAAAACTTTGCAAAAATTAGACGCAAAAGAAAAAGAATTGGGGGGAGGGGTGAACACCATTCCTCAAGGATGAAAGCTTTTAAGTTTATTCGGAACATTAACAGAGACTTAACAGGTATTGAGTTTTTACAATTGCTTTCAAATTATTTGCAAATACCCCTAGAAAGTATCAATCAATCAAATTTCTATTATTGGTTTTCTAGAGTTGATTTAAAGTACAACTCTAAGGAATTGTACAAGAATGAGGACTTAGCTTTTGTTGCCTACGTTGCTGCTATTTTGGCAATTAACAAGCGGTCTAACACAGAAACTGATTCAACTACTACCAAAAAGTTAAGCAAATAAAGAACAAAAACGATGAATCTATTTTCTAGTAGAGTTAAAGCCAGATTGTACAAGAAAGGATATCAAGGCTTTACCAAAGATGACTATGCTGAAGCCGCGCTTGCCATCGGGTTAATAGATGAGAATAACCCCACCAAAGAGGAGTTAGAAAAAGCTGTTAGCCATTTGATTAATAAGCAAACTTATCAACTAACCGAGACTGACGAAGAGGTTACAAAAACGTTAAGCCAACAGGAAAATACAACCTTATATAAACAAATACAAGACGAAACTAAGGGCGAGATTACATTTACCAATAACTTTGAAAAAGCTGGGGCAATCCAGGAAGCATTTACCGCGTCGGGGATTGAAGTAAGCGATATTGAGGTTATGGGCATCTCTGGGGATATAGAGAATAAGTTTTCAGACCACAAAACATTCATTGTTTCCGCGCTGAAAGCTTGGAGGAATTACCAAATCCAAAACGGCGAGCAACAAGCCGACGAGATCCAAGGCATCCTTGCTGATATTCGGACGGATGCGGCTAACTTTACTAATCGCACTAACGCTTCGATGACTGCAACCGCTAACTA
>JBCCLY010000324.1:0-5376 GCA_039026655.1 Cyanobacteria bacterium P01_C01_bin.38
ATAAAGGTAGCTTCGGTATCCATTTCCATTTCATAAGATGCAAGCATTGGAATAATTGGAAGTGCTACTTTTAATTTCGCTGCTGCTGTTTTCCCCGGTTCATCCAATTTTTCTCGAATTTGTCTCAAAAGCTGAATCATTTCATCTGGATAAGTTTCAGCAGGAAGAACTTCGATATGTTCTACAACTTGCACAACTTCGGTTAAAGTATTCTCGGCTTCATTTTCTGGAATTGTAGATACTTCTGAAAATTGAGAAAGTATTTGCCCATATTCAATTTCATGCTTACGAATATCTGGGATTAATTCTTTCTTTATTTCCTGTTGGAGTTCTAATTTTGCTTTAAAATATGATATTCTCTTAATTTCTTTTTGAAAGTGACTCAGCTTTTCGTATTCAATCTCTAATATTTCTTCTAAACTTTTTAATCTTTGACGGTTGATTTTATCAGAAACCATTAGCAGCTATTTTTTTATTTAGTATTTACACGTAGTATTATTCCCGAATATAACTAAAGTATCCGGTGATATTGGTATACATTTACGTCAAAACTAAATTTATTTATGCGATTATACTTACAGCACTTACGCAGTTGTCACAATACCTAGTTGGTGCCTGACACTATAAAAGTTATTACTACGTTCCAAATTACTCAAAGTGTCACAGCACCCTACAAAAAAATATGCCGATTACGTAAGTCCTAAATCAAAGAAATCGACTTTACCAATCCCCAACTACCAAATACCAACTACCAATCCCCAATCCCCAATCCCCAATCCCCAATCCCCAATCCCCCATTCCCTAATCCGGTAACTTAGCAAACATCTCCTCAACCACCCGCTTTGCTTTCTTATCTAACAAATTCCACTCCACATCACCGCTTTCATCTATTAAACTAGTATCAATATCAACTGGGTCATCACTTAAGGTGTATTCAACAAAACATACCTGATAGCATAATTCCCATAAATCCACATTTACTTGCTGCTCTTGACGCTGCAAGCACAGATGATATCCTGGATGGGGCGTTGGCAGTTTAGCCAATGTTTCTCTTATTTGTGACCCTTGTTCGGGTGTTGCAGTTTCGAGTTCTTGCACTAGTTGAGTGACTATCGCCTTAGTTTCCTCGCTCGTACCGGCAGCCCAATTCAATACGTCATGATAAGTACCTTTCCAGGAAGAATTGTCAAGTACCTTGCGAACGTTATCGACAACGCGAATAAATGTTGGCTGCATCAGTAATTCTGCCTGCTGCCATGCGATGGAGTTTGTTATTTTTGGTGGCATTGTTAGTAGATAAAATTGTTGAAATTACTATTGACAATGTGTAGACAGTAAAATAGTGCGATTAAAACGAGAATCTTTTTTCTTAAGATAGCGGATATGGTCGCAGTATATATGGAAATATTTAGTACGTCCCGCAATAGTTGGGTGTTAAAACTGGGGAGTGAATATGATAGGCAAGTTACTAGACTATCGCTATCGAATTATCAAAGTCCTGGCAACGGGTGGGTTTGGTGAAAATTATATTGCTGAGGATACCAAAAGACCGGGTAATCCAATTTGTGTTGTAAAACATCTTAAACCTACTAGCACAGAGTCTAAAGTTTTTGATACCGCTAAACGTCTGTTTCAAAGTGAAGCTGAAACTCTAGAAAGATTGGGCAATCATGACCAAATACCTAGATTATTGGCTTATTTCGTCGAAAATCAAAATTTTTATTTAGTACAAGAATTTATAGAAGGACATCCTCTAACTGATGAATTGATTCCTGGAGAACGTTGGAATGAAAGTCAAGTAGTTCAAATGCTACTTTCAATTCTTTCGATTTTAGAATTTGTTCACAGTCAAGGTGTAATTCATCGCGATATTAAACCAGATAACATTATTCGTCGTTATAGTGATGGAAAATTAGTTTTAGTTGATTTTGGTGCTGTAAAGCAATTACGAGCTTACGGCAATGGTTCGTTTCAAGGCATGGAAAACTCTCACGCTACCGTAGCAATTGGGACTCCCGGCTATATGCCTACCGAACAAGGGCAAGGAAGGCCCCGCCACAACAGCGATATTTATTCTTTGGGAATTATTGCAATTCAGGCGCTCACTGGAGTTGCGCCAATGGATTTACAAGAAGATCCTTACACCGGAGAATTAATCTGGCAAAATTTAGTCCCTGTAAGCCGCGAACTAGGAGATGTACTCAACACAATGGTGCGCTACCACTTTAAAGAGCGCTACCAAAATGCAACCGACGCACTATATGCGATTAATTCATTTTCGCACGATTTGGTACCCCAACCATTTCCGCAACTGCGTCCTCAATCTCCTCAAAATTCCGAGCATTCTCGTTTAGTGACTATTGCCGTTGCGCCTTCTCATCCGCGCCCCCGTCAGCCAACGCAAGCAGTTCCCGAACATCAGATTCCTCGCGGTTCTAAAGGCCCCGATTTTTTACAAATATTAATTTTATTAGGTTTAGTTGGTGGTGCTGCTTTTGCAACTCCTGCCGTAGTTAAAAATGTAAACAACTTTGCAAATAATTTTTCTGCCGCTCAAGCAAACTGTACGGCTACGGTTGCAGCTAATGCTAACGTTCGTTCCGAGCCTAGTACTTATACCCGCAAAAATATTATTACCAAAGTACCTAAAGACACTCAGTTTTTAGTAACGGGTAAAAGAACGAAAAAAGGTTGGGTAGAACTCCAAATTAATGCTGGAAATTCCGCTTGGGCACATTCCGACGTGATTAAGAATGGAGATGAATGGGTAACTTGTCTGCGAGACCAAAGTATTGCGGTTAAAACAGTTGACGGCAGTGGATTGATTGCAACTCCAGCACCCAAAGCACAACCAATTTTAAAAAACGAAGAAACAATAAAACCAGTTGAAACCGCCAAAGACGATACTGTTGAAGAAGCTAAAGAAAAATACGAATCCGGAGACTTAGAAGGTGCGATCGCCATTTTAGAAACTCTTGCTCCCAACAACAAAAATATCAAAGAAGCAAAGGAATTAACCACTCAATGGCGAAAAGATTGGGGTAAAGCAGAAGACTTCTTTAGTGACGTTAATACAGCGATTTCCGAAGGTAAATGGGAAAAAGTCCAGGAATATCAAAAAAATCCTGACAAATTACCCGATACTGAATACTGGCGAAAAAAAGTTGAACCCTTATTTCAGCAAGCTGCTGAGAATGTTCAAAAAAGCCTACCCCAAATAAAAACAGCAGAAGCCGAAGAAACAGAAGAAAAGGCGAATTAGAGTTAGGAGTTAGGAGTTAGGAGTTATTAATTCTTGATGCTTTCTGCCTTTCTCTAAGTTGCTATTAATCTGCACGCGATCGACAAAAAATACCTACTAAAATTAATATTTTTGTTGTAAATTTTATTTTACCGGCTCAGAATAAATGCGTTTAATTACTAATAGTCTTTTTCATTAATTTTTAAAGGTTCGTAGTTGGGACTTTAGTCCTAAATCCGGGAACTAAAGTTCTTACTACGAACCTTTTTACCGGCTTAATACCTGTGGCTCTGGTGCTGTTGGTAGTATTTGTAGGTTGGGTTGAACGGAGTGAAACCCAACATCTGTGTTGGGTTTTGCTTCGCTTAACCCAACCTACGAAGCTTTGCATCTAAGCACAAAATTAACGATAAAGTACACCATCAATTATTAGTTGGTGGTTCGGGTGGTTCCAGTTGTTCCGGTGGCTCTGGTGCTGTTTGTATTTCTGGTGCTTGCGGTTGGGCATTGTTTATCGTAGACGGATTATTCCTGATCAAATCGGCATCGTAGAAGTAAACGCGACT
Organism: Cyanobacteria bacterium P01_C01_bin.38; assembly: GCA_039026655.1. Classification (GTDB taxonomy): domain Bacteria; phylum Cyanobacteriota; class Cyanobacteriia; order Cyanobacteriales; family Nostocaceae; genus Rivularia. The sequence continues at coordinate 3,808 of JBCCLY010000324.1, forward strand.
GCAATATTGAGTTGAACTAGAACAAGTTGCTTCAATCGCCACATTACTCACATTGTTTACATCAACCGATACATTCGCTACCCGTGTTGGTGCAACAGGAACAGCTTCAGTTGGTCTTCCGTCCAAGTAAAGTTGAACCGTAACCCCAGGACTGTTTGCATTATTGTCGCGCATTCCAAAGCCTAAATTCAAAGTTTGAAATGCATTTTGAGGGCGATCGCCATTCGGTTGAATGTTACAAGTTAAAGCAGCCGAACGATAACCAGGACCTAAATAAAATTTGCTGTTGTAAACTGCTCTACCGATAGAAACATTACGTCTTTGTCTGCGAGCGCTACCAATTCCGCTTTTAACGCATCTAGCTTTTAATAAAGAAATCGGACGCACCTTTTTTTCATTTTGAGCAGTCACTTCACTCAAAGGAAAAACAGCAGGTAATATAACCGCTATTGGTAGAAGAACCAGGCCAAATAATTTATTTTTTTGCATTGCCATTCAAAAATTAATTTCCCAAACATTTATGCGAGGCTCATCAAACAAATATTTCGATAAATTCGATCAAAACAATGATACCCAATCATACGCAAATTTTTTGTATTACAAATTTAGGAATTGGGGATTGGGAATTGGGGATTGGGGATTGGGGATTGGGGATTGGTAGTTGGTAGTTGGTAGTTGGTAATTGGTAATTGATAATTGATAATTGATAATTGATAATTGATTTACCGTTGCTGTGCGATAGTATACCAAATCAAAGTTATAGTCATTCCTGCGGAAAAAACAGATGGTAGTGCGTTAGCGTTACTCTAACGAGTCGTGCCGCGAGTAAGGCTTGCGTCGCCTGAAAGGCGATACACGCGGAGCGTGCGGCGGCTAGCGAAGCGTACCGTAGGTATTGCGCGTGTCCGGAGGACATGCATCTTGCTCGCTAGCATCGAGCGAGCAAGATGCTCGCACTACGGAAATTAATTGGAATGACTATAGTTTTAATTTTGATTATCTCCCCCCTCTTCCCCCTCTCCCCCCTCTCCCCCCTCTTCCCCCTCTTCCCTACTCCCTACTCCCTACTCCCTACTCCCTTCAAAAAAAAAGAGGCGCGGAAACCCGCACCCCAATAGTTGTTAAGGAAGACTTATTTTTGAATGAAATTAATTAACTCTGACGCGGAAGCGAACGAATCCAAATTGTCCGCCAGCAGGTAAAGTACCTAAGTTGGTAATTACCGCACCATTTGTAGGAGTACCGTTGCGACAAATATCTTGGAAATTCGCGGGTACTGGGGCTAGAGGTGATGAGAAATTACCGTTGTCTGCACCGCTACCGCCGTTATTTACAACAATACTACCGTCTACAAAGGTTGTACCGTCGGGAATTACGTCACAAACTCTGACGTTTTCCAAGGCTTCTGCACCTTCGCTTTGGAAGTAGATGGTGTATTCTACTATGTCACCACTTGCTACTGGTGATTCTAAGCGAGTAATACCTACTGGTGAAGATTGTGGAGAGGAGTTGAGTACATTATCGTTTTCATCGTTGGCATCATCTTCAAACTGGTTGAAGGCAACGCCG
>JBCCLY010000325.1:0-5370 GCA_039026655.1 Cyanobacteria bacterium P01_C01_bin.38
ACGAGCAGCACTACGACAAGCACCTTTTACCGTATTAGGAATATCATGAAACTTCAAATCCAGAAAAATCTTTTTTTGACGGTATTTTAGCACTTCAATAATTTTCGGTCCGCAGCTGGTAAATAACTCCAAACCAACCTTAAAAAAAGTAACTTCGGGTAGCTTTTCAACAAGCGCTATAGCTGCTGATTCGTCTGCTACATCTAAGGGAACTATGATTTTTTGCATTTGTGATGTGGGAGAGGGGGAAGAGGGGGAAGAGGGGGAAGAGGGGGAAGAGGGGGTAGTTAGGAGTTAAGAGTTAGGAGTTAGGAGTTAGGAGTTAGGAGTTATTTTGCAACTAACCACTATCAACTAACAACTAACAACTATATAAGTTTGACAAATTTCTTTTTACCAAGTTGTAAAACTTTACCTTGTAATTCTTCTGATGAATTGAAAGTAGCGTCGGTATCTGTTATTTTTTCGCCGTCTAAACGTACTCCACCCTCAGTAATTTTTCTTCTACCTTCGCCACTGCTTTTACATAAACCGCTAGCATTAAGAAGATAGAATAGTTTTGCGGGGAATTCTACTTCGGCTAATGAATATTCTGGGACTTCTCCTGCCTTGCCTCCAGATGCAGCAGCTTTTTCTGCTTCTATGGCAGCTTGTTCGCCGTGATACTGAGTTACAACTTCTTTAGCTAATAATTGTTGACATTCTCTGGGATTTTCTGGCAATTTGTCTTTATCTAAATCTGTTAATAGTTCAAAATAATCAGATAGGAGATTGTCGGGAACAGCTTGTAATTTCTGATACTTTTGTGAAGGGTGTTCGCCAACGGCTACATAATTATTTAAAGATTTTGACATCTTTTGAACGCCGTCAGTACCTACTAAAATTGGTAACAACAGTCCAAATTGAGGCTTCTTACCAAAATGACGTTGCAAATCTCGTCCGACAGCAATGTTAAACTTTTGGTCAGTTGCTCCTAATTCTACATCTGAATCAACAGCAACTGAATCGTAGCCCTGCATCAATGGATATAGGAACTCATGGATAAAAATAGGATTCTCTTTCTTATAGCGCTCGGCAAAGCCTTCCTTTGCTAACATTTGTTGCACCGTCATTGTTGAAAGCAATTCTAAAATTTGTCCTAAATCCAACTTGCTAAGCCATTCGGAGTTGTAACGTATTTCTAATCTACCTGGTGTATCGAAATCTAAAATAGGTTTAACTTGCTCTAAATAATTTTCAGCGTTTTGAACAACTTCTTCTTGTGTAAGTTGACGACGTGTTTCAGATTTACCTGACGGGTCGCCTATTCTCGCGGTAAAATCACCAATAATCAGTACTGCTGTATGACCATTATCTTGGAAAGCTCTTAGTTTCCGCATTGGTATACTATGACCAAGGTGAATATCGGCACCTGTAGGATCGATGCCAAATTTAATTCTTAGAGGTTTCTTAGATGTTTCCAAAAGCTTTTCGAGACTTGCGGATTCTTTATCGGAATCGTCTCCTTGGGGGAAAATTTCTACAGTACCCCGATGTAACCAAGATTCGGAATGCCCCATGCTAGTTTAGATACTACTCCTAAGTGTTAACTCTGGTTGTAAGCTTAGTGCGATCGCTCTATAAATGATAGAGATATCTCTAAACAACAAACTAATATAATTACAAAAAACAACCGCTTTAACCTGCATTTATTAATTAGACTTATTATTTACAAGTGAGGAAGTGAGATAGCCGTGTCATCTAGGACTTTTGAAAAAAAGCAGCCCCAGGCTCCGGTTTCGTCCGGCTTTGAATTTATCAAAGGAGTTGGTCAGGTAGCTGGCGGAACTCTGTTAGCTGCCACAATGCTGACAAGCTCTATTGTAGCGGGAGGATTAGTCGGTTTAGCAATTAGTTTCCGTAATTTACCAGATGTCAGACAGCTACGCAATTTCTTTCCTTCAGAAACAACTTACATTTACGACATGAAGGGTAAGTTGCTTACGAGTTTACATGGTGAAGCTAACCGGGAAGTTGTTACTAGAGATAATATTTCTCCTGAACTAAAGCGAGCCGTATTAGCTAGTGAGGATAGCGATTTTTATTATCACCACGGCATTAACCCTAAAGGTGTTGGTCGTGCTATTGTTACCAACTATACATCTGGCGGAGTTAGTCAAGGTGCTTCGACTATCACCATGCAGTTGGTGAAAAACCTGTTTCTCAACCGCAGACGCGAATATACTCGTAAGTTAGCTGAGGCTGTATTAGCAATTCGTCTCGAACAAATTCTTTCTAAAGACGATATTTTGGAAATGTACCTCAATCAAGTTTATTGGGGTCATAATAATTATGGAGTACAAACTGCTGCACGCAGTTACTTTAACAAGTCAGCGAGTCAATTAACTTTGGCTGAATCGGCGATGATGGCTGGTTTAATCCAAGCTCCAGAGCAATACAGTCCATTTGTAAACATGAAAAATGCCAAATTTCAGCAGAAAATAGTTCTAGGACGAATGCTGACTTTGGGTTGGATCGATCAAAAAGAATACGATACTGCATTAAAAGAAGACATCAAGCTAGGTTCAATCAAATCCTTCGGGGGTAGTGCTTTACCTTACATTACAAACGAAGTATCGCGAGAATTAGCCAAAAAATTTGGTCGCGATGCATTGCTCAAAGGCGGTATGCGAGTACAAACCACCGTCGATATCAATTTCCAGAAAATGGCGGAAAATGTCGTCAAGAAATGGCATTATCGGTTATTGAGACGCGGTTTATATAAAAATCAAATTGCTTTGGTTGCTGTAGATCCCCGCACACATTACGTCAAAGCATTAGTTGGTGGTGTAGATTCCAAAAAAAGTGAATTCAATCGCGGTACTCAAGCTCAAAGACAGCCCGGTTCTGCTTTTAAACCTTTTGTTTACTACGCTGCATTTGCTACTGGTAAATATACTCCAAATTCAATTGTCTACGATACTCCAGTCAGCTATCGAGACGGTAGCGGTTGGTATAAACCGCGTAACTACGACAACAGTTTTGGCGGTTCGATGTCAATTCGTCACGCACTTAAACTGTCTCGAAATATTCCTGTGATTAAGGTTGGTAAAGCTATCGGTATGAATAAGGTAGTTGAAACCAGCCGGACTTTAGGTATTATGAGTCCAATGGAACCCGTAACTTCTTTGCCTCTAGGTGCTATCGGAGTAACACCATTGGAAATGGCTTCTGCCTACGCTACTTTTGCAAACTATGGCTGGCAATCACCAACAACAGTAATTGCTCGCGTTACCGATAGTAGCGGTAATATTTTATTGGATAATACACCTAAACCAAAACGAGTATTAGATTCTTGGTCAGCAGCATCCACAATCAACATTCTTCAAACCGTAATTAATAGCGGTACGGGTAAAAATGCTGCTTTAGGTCGTCCCGCAGCAGGTAAAACAGGAACCACATCTTCAGAGAAAGATATATGGTTTGTAGGAACCGTACCACAGTTAACCACTGCCGTTTGGGTTGGTAGAGATGACAATAAAACCTTGTCCAGAGGTGCGACAGGTGGTAGCGATGTAGCTCCGATTTGGCGTGACTTTATGGTAAGAGCGCTAAAAGGTGTACCCGCAAAGAGTTTCACTGCGCCTTCAAAATTTACTCGTCCCAAAGCGAAATAGTTAGGAGTTAGGAGTTAGGAGTTAGGAGTTAGGAGTTAGGAGTTAGGAGTAAAAAACTTAACTTTTAACTTTTAATTCACAACTCTTAACTTTTAATTCATAACTTTTAATTCATAACTCTTAACTCATAACTCATAACTCATAACTCATAACTCATAACTAAATTAAGGATTTCTTTCCAAATCGGCTTTCATTCGTTCTAAAGTAAGACTCATTTGGTCAAACATTTGTTGAGGAGTAACCCCAAATTGATTTAATTGAGTTTTTAGCTGCTCAACTGTCATTTGTGCCATAAAATCTTCAGATAGCTCGAAGCGCTTCATAAATACCTGATAGCGCTCCATCATAGCTTCCATCTTGCTAATAAAAAGTTTTTTACCTTCACGGTCAAATTTACCGTAGCTATTACCAAGCTGAATCAATGCTTGATAATCTTCAAATAGCTTTTTCGCTTCTTGCTGAACTATGTCGGAGTCGAAGAATCCCATATTAGTTGTATTTAAATGAGTACTGAGATTTAATATATTGTTACTTCACTTGCTAGTTTTATTTTAATCCACGTAACTAATCTAGGGAACAAGTTGGAGCGATAGTAGTAAGTTTTTACTTAGATTCTTTATAAGGAACGTAAAGAATATTTAAATACATTGGACTAAAACCAGCGAACACATTTAAGAAAACCATTTTTACGTTTAGTCTTATTTCTTTAAAGAAATAAATGTATTTTTGATAAGTTACCGCACTATATATTATTAAAACTAATATTATTATGATTACGTATTATCAACGTCTAATTTTTAATTAAAGTAATTTTATTTACAGCAAATCAGATGATAATTTATTCTTTCAGAAACAAAATAAAATTTAAATTAAGTAGGTTGGCGTTGAAAATTATAACTATGATAAGGCAGTAGGGAGTAGGGAGTAGGCATTAGAGGTAAGGGTTTAATAGTAATTTACATTTTGTTATATGGTTCGTTTTATTTGTGCCGACTTACTTAAATTAAATTAAATTTAAAAAATAAAATAAAGGCTGGCTTAACTTTCGTATCAATGGCGATCGCTGTATATTTTAAAGTAAGCGAAAAGCGGCTCTGAAGTTCAATGCAGGTAAAAAAGTAGATAAATTAAGAAATATGCTTGCCAAAAACAAAAGCCGAAGTATTGCAGCAATTTTAGCTTTATCCGGTGCGGTAACAATCTCAGGCTTACACAAGTTTTATTTGGGACAGCCATTATGGGGAATACTTTATGTATTACTTTCTTGGACACCAATACCCAAAGTAGCTTGCGCGATTGAAGCCGTTTGGTATTTGGCTCAAGACGAAGAAACTTTCGATCGTAATTTCAATTCCGGTAAGTCAGGAAAAGCAATTTTTTCTTCCAAAGCTTCAGGAGTAGAAACCCTCGCTCAAGATTTACGTGAGTTAGACGCTTTACGTCAAGAAGGATTAATATCCGAATACGAATTTGAACAAAAACGCCGTCAGCTTATCGATAGTGATTAGGGAGTAGGGAGTAGGGAGTAGGGAACAGTTAGGAGTTAGGAGTTAGGAGTTAGGAGTTAGGAATGTAGTGGGAGCGTCTCGCTCCCTAGCAAAAACATTTCTCCCAATGCCCAATGCCCAATGCCCAATGCCCAATGCCCCATGCCCCATGCCCCATGCCCAATGCCCAATGCCCAATGCCCAATGCCCAATGCCCAATGCCCAAT